>CAZCRJ010000001.1:0-6776 GCA_964501015.1 uncultured Roseivirgaceae bacterium
GGATGTAGTAACCATACCCACCAACAGGCCGGTAACCCGAAAAGATGAAGAAGATCTTGTATACAAAACTGTACGTGAAAAATTTAATGCTGTTGCTGATGAGATTGTAAAATTAACAGAGCAGGGCAGACCGGTGCTGGTGGGTACAACATCGGTTGAAATATCAGAGTTGGTCAGCAGGATGCTGCAGATCAGAAAGATCAAACACAACGTTTTAAATGCAAAGCAACATCAGCGTGAAGCCGATATCGTTGCAGAAGCCGGTAAGCCGGGTACCGTAACCATCGCCACCAACATGGCCGGTCGTGGTACAGACATCAAGCTAACACCCGAATCACGTGCAGCTGGTGGATTAGCCATCATTGGTACCGAGCGTCATGAATCACGGAGAGTAGACAGGCAGTTGCGTGGGCGTGCTGGCCGCCAGGGTGACCCGGGCACTTCTCAGTTTTATGTTTCACTGGAAGACAACCTCATGCGCTTGTTTATGCCAGAGCGCATTGCCCGCATCATGGACCGCCTTGGACTTAAAGAAGGTGAAGTAATTCAGCACTCCATGGTAACCAGCTCCATTGAGCGAGCACAGAAAAAAGTGGAAGAGAACAACTTTGGCATACGAAAACGATTGCTGGAATATGACAACGTGATGAATTCCCAACGTGAAGTAATTTATAAGCGAAGAAGAAATGCCCTTTATGGGGAGCGTCTTGAGCTGGATATTCTAAACATGCTTAACGATACAAGCGAAGACCTGGTAGCTAATGCTAAAAGTGCCAACGATTACGAGAGCCTTCGGTTAAATGCATTAAGTGTACTGGGTATTGACTACGAACTCTCCAAGGAGAACTTTGAAAAACAGGCCGAAGATAAAATCAGTGATGATCTTTATACCAAAGCATTGGATCACTACCGAAAGAAAAACAAGCTTGTAGCGGAAAAATCTTTACCGGTAATTAAAGATATTTTCAAGACGCGCGGGGCAACCGTTGAAAATATTCTTGTTCCCTTTACGGATGGCTCTAAAAACATTGGTATTGCAGCTAGTCTTAAAAAATGTGTCGACACCAACAACACAGAACTGGTGAAGGCTATGGAAAAAATGATTGCCCTGGCCATCATCGACCAGGTGTGGAAAGAACACCTTCGTGATATGGATGATCTCAAGCAATCGGTTCAAACAGCTGTGTACGAACAGAAAGATCCGTTGCTGATCTATAAGTTTGAAGGCTTTGAATTGTTCAAACGATTCATCGCACGCGTAAATGAAGAAACCATCACCTTTCTGATGAAAGCCGATATCCCTGTGCAGAAAGCCGACCAGGTTGAAGAAGCACGTGCACGCGGACGTCAGCGATTTAATGAACAAAAAGAAGAATCCAAGTCGTTGTTGCAAGGGGGTAATCAGCAGGCTGCGCCTACAGGAAGACCCCCCCAGGAAAAAGTCATGCCTGTCCGCTCAGAAAAAGTTGCCAACAGGAATGATAAAGTTTCTGTTCAGTACAAAGATGGACGCATTTTACGTGATGTGAAATACAAAAAAGTTGAGGATGATGTTTTAAATAGTCGTTGTATATTGATTGATTAGAAATGATTAAACTGCTTCTTAGTATACTGGTCTTGATGGTGGCGATCAGCGGATGCAAGCCTCCGCAAAAAACTACAACAGGAACAACTTCAGGAAAGTACTATGAAGACTTATCTGTGGCACGGCCAAATATGGAAGAAGTTTCCGTTGAAGAATCCACCAACAACACCCTTCAACGTGATGTAAAGGCTTACGTTGAACCTGTTTACGCGGTAAACAAACAACTGGATGCCGTTTTGGATAGTATTGATCGCATCAACCTGACACGAAGGTTTATTGACGGCTATACCATTCAAGTGTACTCCGGACAAAAACGTGAAGAAGCCCTCACGGTAAAAAAAGACCTGCTTAAATACCTACCTAAAATTGAAGCCGATGTCCATTACAACCAACCCAACTTCCGGGTAAAGGCAGGTCGTTATACCAATCAGCTCGAGGCCCAGAAGGATTTTCAGGCCATTCGTAATTATTACCCCACGGCCATCATTGTTCCCGACCGTATTCCTTTGAACTAAACAGAAGCATTTCCATATAAAATAATATTAAACATTGCTGCAGGCACCATCTGTTCCTGTTCCTGTTGTATTTTTGACGGATGAGTCTTCTGGAACAAATTAAATCCCTTTCCCAAAGGTATGCTGCTGATGTTGTCGCCATGCGCAGGCATCTGCACGTCAATCCGGAATTATCCTACCGGGAATTCAACACCATGAAATTTGTTGCACAGCAATTGGGCACGTATGGCATTTCTGCAAAGGAGGGCATAGCACAGACAGGATTAGTAGCGGAAATCAAAGGAAATAATCCGGATAAGAAACTAATAGCCTTGCGGGCAGACATGGATGCCTTACCGATAACAGAAAATAATGATGTGCCATACAAGTCAACGAATCCAGGCGTTATGCATGCGTGCGGGCACGATGCGCACACCGCATCGTTGTTAGGAACAGCGCGTATTCTCCATGAAATCAAGGATAACTTTGAAGGAACAATTCGTTTGATTTTTCAGCCTGGCGAGGAGAAAAATCCAGGAGGAGCGTCCTATATGATTCAGGAAGGCGTATTACAAAATCCGGTTCCTTCATCCATCATTGGGCAACACGTTTTTCCGCTTCTGCCCATTGGCAAAATTGGATTCCGGGAAGGAATGTACATGGCCAGCAGCGATGAACTCTACCTAAAAATAACAGGGAAAGGTGGACATGGAGCTGCACCGGAACTAGCAATTGATCCGGTGGTTATTGCTGCACATATCGTAGTGGCATTGCAGCAGATTGTTAGTCGTAATGCATCCCCCAAACAACCTACTGTATTAACCTTTGGAAAAATAATTGGTAATGGAGCTACCAACATCATCCCCAATGAAGTACTTCTGGAAGGAACATTCAGGGCTATGGATGAAGGCTGGCGAAAAGAAGGGTTGGCCAGGATAAAAAAAATGGCAGAGCATATTGCTGAAGGAATGGGCGGACATTGTGCAGTTGAAATTTCACATGGTTATCCCTATTTGAAAAACAATCCGGCCCTTACGCAACGCATACGCAAAGCTGCGGAAGATTATGTTGGGAAAGAAAACGTGGTGGATATTGATATTACTTTAGGCTCTGAAGATTTTGCCTATTACTCTCATGAGGTTCCTGCATCCTTCTATCGTCTGGGAACCCGTAATGAACAAAAAGGAATTACCGCTTATGTTCATACACCCAATTTTGATATTGACGAAGATGCACTGATTATAGGCCCAGGGTTAATGGCATGGATGGCCATTAACGAATTATTATGAATTTACCTTTTTATAGACGAGCAAAGCAATTGAGTAACGCTGTGCGACCTTTGGATATACTTACTAACACTAACAATTAGGAATAAACTCCTTGGAGAAACTAACTACAGACGAATCCGCCAAAAACCAACTCTGGAATAGTATTAAAAAAACGCTCTATATCCTGGGTACCCTTGTGCTGTTTGTGTTTGCCCTCGACCTGATGATCTCATCACTTCAGCAACTAAGTTCCACTGCTGCCGAAACAATATTATTAGCTACTTCAAATCCATTTACCGGATTGTTCATCGGGCTGCTCATCACCGCTATGATTCAAAGCAGCTCAACAGCTTCCAGCCTGGTAGTAGCTCTGGTTGCCTCCGGTGCCATTACCCTTGATAGTGCTATTCCCATAATTATGGGCGCTAACATAGGAACAACCATTACCAGCACAATTGTATCCCTTGGATTTATTAACAAAAAGAAGGAATTCAGAAGGGCGGTTGCTGCGGGTACATACCATGATTTCTTTAACATCCTCACCGTACTCATTCTGTTTCCATTGGAATATTATTATGGATTTCTATCAAATCTCTCGGGTTGGATTACTGAAAATTTCTTTAGCATTAGCAAGGCAAAAGACCCGGGTGTGTATACACCATTCTGGACAGGGTTTACACCAGTTATTGATTTCCTGGTAGAAGCTATTCCGAGTGGTTTTCTGCTCGCCCTTTTCTCCTTCGTACTCCTTTTCAGTTCCATTGTACTTTTTCGCAAACTCATTTCCGGGTTGTTACTCGCTGGTTCACCAGAAAAGTTCAGCCGTTTCTTTTTTAAGAATACTGCTAAATCATTCTTCTGGGGTCTCGTTACAACTGCTGCAATACGGTCCAGCACTATAACATCATCCGTTGTGGTTCCAATTGTTGCACAAAAAATTATTACACTGCGTAAAGCTGCGCCTTTTATACTGGGGGCCAATATGGGCACAACGGTTACTGCGTTTATTGCCGCTACCTTAAATGCCAGTTCGGTTAGCGCCATTAGTATTGCCCTCGCCCATTTTCTATTCAACTTTATTGGCTTTCTTATTTTCTTTCCGATCCCATTTCTTCGCAACATTCCAATATTGCTGGCAAATGGATTAGGGCAAATAACCATTCGTTATCGACTTGCCGGATTCGTCTACATTCTTGTAATATTCTTTTTTATTCCGTTTTCGCTTATTTATTTAAACCGTGATTCCACTGAAATTCTGGAGCTCACTTACAGAAAAACCAATCACCTGACTGGCGAAACATCCATGTATCGGATTGTTTCCAAACAACATATAAACAGCCAAAGTGGCGAGTGGCTGGTGTACAACAGAAACAGTGCTGATCCGGACCAAATTTTCCCTGTCTATAAAAAGAATAATGTACTTTTTATTAACAAGGAAATGATACCGTTTAATGAGATCGGTTTTTGCTGGGATGGAGAAAATGATGATGGAAAATACCAGCTTTGTGTACAGGATATCTTAACCTCGTATTCCCCAGCTCAGGGGTTGAATTTTGATTCGGTTTACCTGTATTCTCAACGGTATTACAATCACCCTGATTCAGCAGTTGAATATCGTTATGTGAGTTCAACATATCCGATACTAGTGAAGTTCACTCGTGAGGAACGGAACACCCTAGTAGAAAGTCGTGAAATCGTATCGTTTACGAAGAAATAATACTGATTTTAGACATTCGCAATCCAGCAAACGGCCATCGAAAATCAACTTAAAGGAATTATCACATATGAGCATCGTTCTTTTTATGGTTTCCGCCAATTTGCGATCTTTGCCTATCTTGTAAGTTATAGGAGACGAATGATAAAAGAAACCTTGCTTAAATTTTTCAAATTAGATGAGCTGATGGCTCACCTTACTGATTATATTGAAACCCGCCTCGAGTTGGTTAAGTATGACTTAAAGGAAGACCTTGCCAGGGCTATTTCAAAGGGAACCATTGTACTTACTATTGCTGGCCTGATAACCCTGTTTGTTTTCTTTGCCAGTGTCTCACTGGCCTTCCTTTTATCAGAATGGGTGGGGTTGCACACTGGGTTTGCAATCGTTGCAGGGCTATACCTGGTGCTGATGATCGTGGTGATCATCTTCAGGGATTCGATCAGTTATAAAGTGGAACAAGAAATAAAAAAAACATTGCACAACCACCATGAAGACACTGGAGACGGACGACCCGATTAAAAGCCAACTGTTGCAGAAAGCTACCCACCAACGGGAAGAACTGGCAGATGACGTTAAGGCGTTATCAGAACGCACAGAGAAAATGCTTACCAATGCGTTGATCATTGGTGGGGCACTAATGCTTGGTTATCTTATCGTAAAGGGGCTTACCAAACGTAATTCGAGACGTAAAAAGAAAGCTAAGGCCACCCATAAAATCGTACATGCTGCGCCTGTCATTGACGACTCTGAAGAAGTACCCTACGAATCTCCACCGTCTGTTGTTGGTTCCATGATGTCACAAATAGGATCCGCTATTGCTACTCAGGCTACCGTAATCCTGCTCGATCTCGCGAAAGAAAAATTAGCCGAGTTCTTGAACGCACAAGCAGAAAAAAACGAAAATGAATCTGCTTCATAGTCTGAAAGAAAAACAAGCACTAGGCAAAAAATCCATTGCCGTACTGATTGATCCTGACAAGGTAACGGAAACCGCACAACTTCAGCACCTTATCAATCTGGCCAGTGAAAACTGCGTTGACTATTTTTTCGTTGGCGGTAGTTTGGTAACCACCACCAATCTTTCAGATATCGTTAAGCAGATAAAAGAAAATGTAACCCTGCCGGTGATCCTTTTCCCTGGCAATTCCATACAAATAGAACCTTCTGCTGACGCACTTCTTTTTCTATCGCTTATTTCCGGAAGAAATCCTGAACTGTTGATCGGGCAGCATGTTGTTGTTGCTCCTATTCTTCGAAATACACGCCTTGAAATACTCCCCACAGGATACCTTCTGATTAATTCAGGGCGGACAACTTCTGTGGCTTACATCAGTAACACCACCCCCATACCGGAAGATAAATATTCGCTTGCCGCCTGCACGGCCATGGCTGGTGAAATGCTGGGCTTGCAATTGATGTATCTCGATGCCGGCAGTGGTGCCGAAAGAGAAATCAGCGCCCGCATGATTAGTACCGTTCGCAAAGCTGTACGCACTCCTCTGATTGTTGGTGGCGGAATCAACACTCCTCAAAAAGCCCATACTGCGCTGGAGGCGGGAGCCGATATGATTGTGATTGGTAACGTCCTTGAAAAAAATCCGAATATACTTATTGAGATTACCGATAAAGTGTATGAGTGGAACCAGAGCGTTGAGGCGCGGAATGACCATCGCTGACCTCACTATAACTTCATGGTTCTAGGAAGTAAAAGA
>CAZCRJ010000001.1:6786-18540 GCA_964501015.1 uncultured Roseivirgaceae bacterium
TTCAGACGCAATACAAATCACTGATTCGGTGTGACGTAATTTCGTATGGTATCGAATGTTAAAACTGATGGCGAACAAAAGCTTCTATTGCTTCATATTCTGCCAGACCAAGTGTGTTGTAATCACGCGCTGTTGCACGGTTACGGTCTTCAGCCCGCATCCAGAATTCGCGTTTATCATGACCTGGAAATAATGCACTATCCTTTTGCGATTGATGTTTAAATATCGCTTTACGTTTGCGCATTAATTCATCAGGGCTTAACGGCACGGCCATTTCAATTTCATTAATATCCCACTCTTGCCAGGCCCCTCGGTACAACCACATATAACAGTCCTTCATCCACGATTCATTTTGTAGACGTTCTACAGCCTTGTAAATAGCAGCAAGGCAAACCCTGTGTGTTCCGTGCGGATCGGACAAATCACCGGCAGCATAGATTTGGTGCGGCTTGATTTCGGTTAGCAGATCCATTACAATTCGAATGTCTTCCTCACCAATTGGTTTCTTCTTTACTTTTCCGGTTTCATAAAAAGGCATGTCTAAAAAATGTGCGTGTTCGTCTGGAATACCAACACTGCGGCAACCGGCTTTCGCTTCACCGCGCCTAATCAAGGCCTTAATGCTTAACACCTCAGGGCTATCAACCTGACCCGGCTTTTTCTCTCGCAATTGTTTCACTACCTTATTATAAAATTCCTCACCATCGGCCTTGTTCAAACCAAAATTTTCATTGAAGTCTTTTACAAAATCTGCAAAGCGAATGGCATCTTCATCAAAAACGGCAATATTTCCGGATGTCTGGTAGGCAACATGAACCTCATGCCCCTGGTCGACCAGCCGTATGAAAGTACCACCCATTGAAATCACATCATCATCCGGATGGGGACTGAAAATGATAACACGTTTAGGGAAGGGTGTAGCCCGCTCAGGTCGATTCGTATCATCGGCATTTGGTTTCCCGCCAGGCCAGCCGGTAATGGTATTCTGGAGTTCATTAAAGATCTTAATGTTTACGGAATATGCCGACCCATACTCGTTTAGAATGTCACTCATGCCATGTTCCATGTAATCATGGTTGGTCAGTTTCAGTATGGGTTTCTGTAAGGTCTGGCAAAGCCATACCACTGCCTTTTTAATACGCGTATCATCCCAGTTCAGGGAGGCATCCACCAACCAGGGAGTTTTGATTCGTGTCAGGTGAGAGGATGCCGCATCATCAAGTATAACTTCTGTGTTGGTATGTTTCTGCAGATACGATGACGGAATCTGGTCTGTAATTGGTCCTTCCAGTGCGCGTTGAATAATGGGAGCCTTTCCCTCTCCCCATGCCATCATAATAATGCGTTTCGCTTTCAGAATGGATCCCACTCCCATCGTGATGGCCTTGCTCGGAACATTTTCCTCCCCAAAAAAATCACTGGCCGCATCCATTCGTGTTACCTGGTCAAGCGTTATTAACCGTGTGCCCGACCGTTCGGAAGATCCCGGTTCATTAAATCCAATATGACCGGTTCGGCCGATACCCAGGATCTGAAGATCAATGCCACCCATAGCCTCCATTTTTGACTCGTAATTCCGGCAATAGGTCGCCACTTCATCCTTCGGTACCAACCCATTTGGTATGTTGATGTTCTCGGGTACTATATCCAGATGATCAAACAGATGTTCTCTCATAAAGCGAACATAGCTTTGCAAAGAATCCGGATGCATGGGGTAATATTCATCCAGATTAAAGGTTACGACATGACGAAAACTAAGTCCCGCCTGGTGGACTCTTACCAGTTCTTCATAAACACTAGTTGGCGTTGAGCCTGTTGCCAAACCAAGAACAAAAGGCTTTTGTGCATCGGCTGCTTCACGAATGAGCATTGCAATTTGATTGGCAACATAAACTGATCCCTCTTCAGCCGTAGCAAAGATTTGTGTCGGTATCTTTTCTGTTTGTATGGCGACCATATATTCCTGATGTTACTGGTGTGATGTACTATTTTATAATACGTATATGCGGCACTTCATTTCCATACACTGTTTAGTCTATGACATACCTTGATTATACTTATTCCGCATGCTCATCAAGTATATGCTGACTGATAACACGGTACACTTCAGCCAACCGTTCATCATGCTGTAAAAACTCCATGTGCTTATCCAGTGTTTCGAAATCTCCTGTATAGGCTGGGCCTACCTGCATACTTTGCGGACCCCAAGCCAGACTTTTATTAAGCGTTTCAGCAATGATCGGACTGAGTAAACTAAAATCTACCGTATTCTCCTCACAAATTTTTTTAGCCATACGCAGCAAATGATTGGTGAATCCTGCTGCCATAACGGCAGCTACCTGAAGTGCTTTCCGCTGCTGCGAAGTTACCGGGAGTACGTGCCTGCTGATTGTCCTGCCCAATGCCAATAGTTCACTTTCCAACTCACGTATCTCTGTCTCAATAAAAAGCGGAACATCCCTGATATCAATTTTATTGGATTTAGTGAATACCTGGAGGGGATACAGTACAGCGATGTTTACAGTGGCAGCATAGCCTAACCTGCTTAACGGATGTGTTCCCGAGGTATGGATAAGTGTTGCCTCTTCCGGCAAAATTATTTCACGAACAATTTCTTCCAAAGCATCATCCGATACAGCCAGTATAAAATATTTTGAAACACTCGTGCTGAAATCCAACGTAGCTTTTACTTCTGCTTCATAAAGGCGCTCAACCAGAAGTTCGGCATTTCGGGGATTTCTGCTATACACCTCACGCACGGTATACCCAGCATTGTCAAGTGCAGGTGCAAGGTGCCAGGCAAGATTACCTGAACCAATAAACGATACCGGTGCATTCATTCTGCTTAAAATTATCGAATAATCTGATTTATATCATTAGAAGTAACCAAAGTTGACCCGTAATTTGCGAATCCAAACATACGAATATGTACCCTCAATATATGACCGCTGATGAGGCGGTGAAAATAGTCCAGTCCGGTAATCGTGTTTACTTGCATGGAAGTGCTGCAACACCTCAAACACTCCTGAAAGCGTTGGCCAGGCGGGCGAATGAATTGCGCGATGTAGAGTTGGTGGCCGTAAGTACTCTTGGCGAACTGGAACTCGCCAAACCAGAATATGCAGAGAGCTTCTACATTAACTCCTTGTTTGTCTCGCAAAATATACGTGGTGCTATTAATGAAGGACGTGGAGATTATGTGCCCATTTTTTTAAGCGAAATATCCCGATTGTTCGAGAAAGATTTATTACCCCTGGATGTCGCTTTCCTGCACATTTCGCCACCCGATAAACATGGTCTCTGTTCGCTTGGTGTTTCCGTTGATGTAGCACGTGCGGCAGCCAAATATGCGAAATATATTGTTGCACAGGTAAATCCAAACATGCCGCGCACACATGGAGACGGCTTTATTCATATTCATCAGATCCATGCACTGGTTGAAACTGATGACGCTTTATTGGAAGTAAACTATGCCGATTCCATAACCGAATGCGATTTAACCATTGGTAAATATTGCGCTGAACTGATTGAAGACAGAAGCACCTTGCAAATGGGTATTGGTGCTATTCCCGATGCTGTATTGCAGAGTTTATCGCATTGTCAGGACCTTGGTATTCATACCGAGATGTTTTCGAATGGGGTAATTGAGCTGATCAAAAAAGGCGTTATCACCAATAAGTATAAAAAGAAACACCGTGGTAAAACGGTTACGTCATTTGCTATCGGAACACGCGATCTTTACTCCTTTATTGATGACAATCCACAGTTTGCATTTCTTGAAGCTGACTATGTGAATGATGGACGCATCATCCGTACCAACCCTAAAGTAGTGGCCATTAACAGCGCCCTCGAAATTGATATTACCGGCCAAGTATGTGCTGACTCTATTGGTACCTTCCAGTATTCAGGAGTTGGCGGACAAATGGATTTTATTCGTGGTGCTGCATTATCGGAAGGCGGTAAACCAATTATTGCCATGGGTTCCGCTACAGCTAAGGGTATTTCCAAAATTGTTCCTTTTCTACGGCAGGGAGCGGGAGTTGTAACAACCCGAGCACATATGCACTATGTAGTTACGGAATACGGTGTTGCCTATTTATATGGTAAAAATCTACGACAGCGCGCGTATGAATTAATGCGTATCGCACACCCTGATCATAGGGCAACGTTAGAGGAGGCGATTATCAAACGCTTTGGAAGTACTGTGCATGCGCTGAGTTAATCATGAATTACCGTTACAGATTTCAGCCAATACGGTAACTGCTTTATCAATCTCTTCGATTGTATTGTATTTACTGAACGAAAACCGAACAGCTCCGCGCATCGATCCGGGGTATAATGCTGCCAGCACATGTGATCCTTGTGTGGCTCCGCTGGAACAAGCGCTCCCACCCGAAACAGAGATTCCATGAAGATCAAGATTGAAGAGAACCATATCCCGATTATCTGTTTCCGGAAGACTAACATTCAATACCGTATATAAACTCTTCTCAAGGTTTGCCGAATCACCATTAAAGGAAACACCCGGAATACACTCGTGAAGCTTCTCAATCATATGTGCTTTCAGTCCGCGAATGTAGGCGGTGTGCTGATCCATATCGCGGTAAGCAATTTCAAGGGCCTTAGCCATGCCAATGATTCCATAAACATTTTCAGTTCCTCCGCGCATGTTCCGTTCCTGGGGGCCTCCTTGAATGAAGGAATGAATTTTTTTTTCTTTACGGATATACATAAACCCTACGCCTTTCGGTCCATGAAATTTATGTGGCGCAGCAACCATGGAACTGATTCGCAACTTCCGCATATCGTGCCGGTAATGACCAATGGCCTGCACGGTATCGGAATGAAAAAAAGCCTGGTATGCCTCACATAGTTCTGCTACCCGGTACATATCCAATACGTTTCCGATTTCGTTGTTGGCTTGCATGAGTGAAACAAGTGCCCCCGGATTTTGCTGAAGTAATACTGCGAGATCATGAAAATCCACATGCCCTTTCTCATCAAGCTTTACATAATGAATGGTAATTTTTCCTGATTTCTCCAGCTTCTCCAGTGTATGCAGAACAGCATGGTGTTCTACGGGAGAAGTAATCGCATGTTTTAGGGAATAGGTTTCAACGGCTTCGGTTAAAATGGCATTGTCAGCTTCGGTACCTCCTGATGTGAAGATGATTTCACCAGGAGTGCACTGGATCAGCTCGGCAATTTTCTTCCTGGCCGACTCAATGGCTGCTCTCACTTTTCGGCCATGTGCGTGCGTTGATGATGGATTGCCGAAATCCTCCAGCATAAAAGGCTTCATCGCCTCAAATACTTCAGGGTCTAACGGGGTGGTGGCGGCATTATCAAGGTAAATGCTCATGAGCATGACGGTATGCCCAAAGGTAAGCCACTTTTATTAAAGACATTTATTTTGACAATAGAATTGAAGAACGATTTTGACGCTCTCCTCCAATGAAAAATTCAGGTTGTGAATATTAGGCTTCTGTTTTTACAGAAACGATCTCTTTGATATCGCTCATAATTTTGCGCGCCAGGTGCTCTGCTTTTACTTCCATATCCGATTCAGCATAGATCCGGATAATGGGTTCGGTATTCGACTTACGTAAATGCACCCACTCCTGGTCAAATTCGATTTTTACACCATCAATGGTATTAATCGGCTGCTTTTTATACTTCTCCTTAATGGCTTCCAATACAGCATCTACATCCATGACCTGGGTCAACTCAATTTTATTTTTCGAAATAAAATAGCGAGGATATTTCGCCCGAAGCCTTGACGCATGCATACCTGAAACTGCCAGGTGGGTCAGGAAAAGTGCTATCCCAACCAAGGCATCACGGCCATAATGAAGATCGGGATAGATTACGCCACCATTACCCTCTCCGCCAATAACAGCTTTATTTTCTTTCATTGCCTGAACCACGTTAACTTCTCCAACAGCGGCAGCAATATATTTACCTCCAGCCTTTTCAGTAACGTCACGCAACGCCCGGGTTGACGATAAATTGGAAACCGTATTCCCTCCCTTTTTCTTTCGGGTACTCAAGATATAGTCAGCCACTGCCACGAGGGTGTATTCCTCACCAAAGGGAGTGCCGTCTTCGCTTACAAATACCAATCGGTCTACATCCGGATCGACCACTATACCCAGGTCGTATTTTCCCTTTTCAATCTCCCGACAGATATCAGTGATATGCTCCGGTAATGGTTCAGGATTATGCGGAAATAAACCGGTGGGCTCGCAGTACATTTCCTTTACAGTGACACCCAAAGCTTTTAACAGCATCGGGACAACAATTCCACCCGTACTGTTCACGGCATCAACAACAATTTTATAACTTTTACTTCGGATTGCCTCAACATCCACCAAAGGCAACGCAAGAATCATATCAATATGCTTCTGAAAGTAGGTGTCGTTCTCTTCATACTTACCCAGCTTTGACACCGGAGCAAATTCAAAACGTTCCTGTTCAGCTATCTGCAGTACTTCAGCACCATCTTGTTCAGAAATAAATTCTCCCTTTTCATTCAATAACTTAAGCGCATTCCACTGCACGGGATTATGGCTGGCCGTAATGATGATTCCTCCTGAAGCCCTTTCAAGTACTACCGCTATTTCCACAGTGGGTGTGGTGGATAACCCCAGGTCTACTACATTGATTCCCAAACCCTGAAGGGTAGCGGTGACAAGGTTACTAACCATCTCACCGGATGGCCGTGCATCACGCCCAATAACTACTTTGGTTGATTTACTTTTGTTCTTAAGCCAGGCGCCAAAAGCAGCAGCAAATTTTACTACATCCAGCGGGGTTAGATTATCTCCTATTGCGCCACCAATGGTGCCACGAATTCCTGAGATCGATTTGATTAAGGCCACAATTTTCCGATTTTAAGAGGGTCGGGTTTCAAAGATACTAATTCTATATTTTGTGAAGGTGGAGACAATTAAAGAAGCCCTAAACAATTTAATTTTTCCTCACCGAAGGCATCTCTCCGCCCTTTCCCTGCGGATCGCCACAGGCCTGATCGGTAGCAGAAAGGGTTTTTCCGCAAAATCCACAGGCTTCCCCTTCCTTATTTAAAAACGGGCTTTGCGATGCACACGTGCCCTTAAACTCCCCATCTTTTAAAAAAATAAGGCGAACAGACATGAGGATAAAAAAAAGAGCGAGTACGGAAATCGTGAGCAAAAAGACTGTCATAAGGGATTTACGAATTAACGGTTTGTGATGCCAAAGTTACAGGCATGATTTTTACCTTGCGCAAAGATACAACATGGCGGCCATCCAATAAGTTTATACCATCTATGAAAAAACCACTTTCCAGCCCCGATTTGAATAGGGAAAATAAAATAAAAGCCTTTGACCGCCTGCTGACCACCATGGATGAATTGCGTGAGAACTGCCCATGGGATAAAAAGCAAACCATGGAAAGTCTGCGACACCTTACTATAGAAGAAACCTATGAGTTGTCTGATTCAATTTTGGATGGTAACCTGAATGAAATTAAGAAGGAACTGGGTGACTTAATGCTGCATAATGTTTTCTATTCCCGCATCGCTTCTGAAAAAGGTGCATTTGATATAGCCGATGTGCTTAATTCAATTTGTGATAAACTGGTCGAGCGGCATCCACATGTGTATGGTGATGTGATAGCCAACGATGAAAAAACAGTAAAAGAAAACTGGGAGAAAATAAAACTAAAAACCGGTAATACTTCCGTGCTGGAAGGTGTGCCCAAATCCTTGCCCGCCATGGTAAAAGCGATCCGGATTCAAGATAAGGCCCGCGGTGTAGGTTTCGACTGGGATAAAAAAGAACAGGTGTGGGAAAAGGTTGAAGAAGAAATGCAGGAATTCAAAGATGAGTTTAATGCCCTGGAGCCAGAGAACATTGATAAAGAAAAAGCCACCGCAGAGTTTGGTGACTTACTATTTTCCCTGGTGAATTACGCACGCTTCATCAACATTGACCCGGAAGAGGCCCTGGAACGAACCAACAAAAAGTTTATTAAACGTTTTCAGTTCCTGGAAACTGAATCTGCTAAAGACGGGAAAAAACTGGGAGAGATGACGCTGAATGAAATGGATGACTATTGGGAAAAAGCTAAATCAATAAGCCGCTAAAACTGAACAACTTTTTCTGCTTGCTTTTGTTCTATGGATAAACTTACAACACTCCATCTATCCCTCGGCCCCTTGTTGACCATTCTCGCCTACCTCTACATGCGCTTTCCTCCAAAAAAAATAAATCCCATCTATGGATACAGAACAAGGCGCTCGATGCGCAGCCAGGAAGCGTGGGATTGTGCCAATGCGTATAGTGGAAAAGCTTTACTCATTGTTGCTGGCAGCACTTGCCTGGTCCAATTGGTAACCTATTCCTTAATGCGGACGGAGGATTCCATTTTCTGGTCGGCTATGTTTATGGCGGCAGCGTTGGTGTTAACTATACCAATAACTGAAGTTCATTTAAAAAGAGAAGGGTTTTAAGGTTTTCGCTCTCGAAAAATCTTATATAACAGTTTCTGAACTTCATTTTCCTCTTTGTCAAGATCAATACAATATTTTACCAAAGGCGCTGATACGAGAATAGTAAACACCACCATTAGGAGTATGGCAACAAAAATTTCCTCACTGATTAATCCTGATTTCAAGGCAATTGTACTTAAAATAATTTCAAGTGTCCCGTGTGTATTCATCCCCATCCCAACAGCCAGTGATTGAGATGTTTTTAGTCCCGCCAGGCGAGCGCCAAGAGTTGCGCCACTGGCCTTGCTCAAGAATGCAATCAACAGTACAAGTAATGTGAGTGAAAAATTGAAGCTCACCACAAGGTTGATATAGAGGCCTATCGATACAAAGAATAGTGGAGCAAAGATATTGTTGATGAACTGATGTAAAATTTCTTTAGCCCGCTCGCTCATGTGTTCTGAGTCTCCCAACACTACGCCTGCCAGAAAGGCGCCAAATATAGCATGCAACCCAATATACTCTGTAAATGCAGCCGATAGAAAACACAAGACCAGGGAAAGTGACAACAAGCCCCCGGGCCAGGCAAGAAAACGGGTTATAAGGGGTAAGGTATAATTTACTATTCCCCTTCCAAGGGTGAGTAACAGAAATGCAAAGCCAGCTGTAAAGCCAATAGTTTTTCCAAGGGAATGCGTTGAATGCCCGCTCCCTATCATACTCAGTAGTACACTGAATATGATCCAGCACAATAGATCAACAATCATAGCACTTGAAATAATTAACATTCCCACAGGACTTCTGAATATATTCAGGTCCATGAGTATTCTAACAATCACTGGCAGTGCCGTCATCCCCATTACCGTGGCCATGAACAAGGCAAAAACGAGTTTGTCTGAATCCGTTACAGAAAAAAATCCGGGAATAAAATAAGTTACTAAAAACCCTGCAACGAAGGGTACCAACAAGGAGAAGAAACTTACGTAAAGTGTCTTCCTTCCCTGTTGCCAAACGATATGCAGATCTACTTCAAGGCCGGCAATAAACAATAGTAATACAATAGAAAGCTGAACAAGGCCGTCAAGCACAAGCTTGGATAATCCTTGAGCAGGAAATAATTCACTAAATAATTCCGGAGCTAATGCGCCCAACAAGGTGGGGCCTAATACAATTCCGGCAACAATCTCCCCCAATACCGCAGGCTGATTTATCCGTCTGGCAAGCTCAGCAAAAAACCGGCTGGCCGCCAACAATACACCAAGTTGTACTAACAATCGGATTATTTCCGGTGAGGAGAGTTTATCCATTATTCCCCCTTTTTGCAGGATTAACGATCAGCAGATTGCACGGTAGGTCAGCGAAAATATATTCCAGATCGTGCTGAAATAATCGGTCAATAAGAAATAATCTACGTGGTGGTGCTGCAACAACGAGCAAGTCTGCCTCTTTACGTTTGGCGTACTGTGCGATTTCAAATCCAGATTTTCCGGATAATATCTTAATGCTAATTTTCAAACCTTCATGAGGAATTTTGCTTAGCATTCTTTGAACATTATCTATCTCCGTTTCGACCAGATTTTCCCGAAGCTTGTTGTATTCTGCTTCTGTAGATTGCTCTGCAGATGACATCGTGAGCCCATACAGTTTTATTTCTCGTACAACATGAAGCCATTTTGCCTTCTCCTTCATACCAATTACACAAGCCGCTGAAAGTGTACTTGAAACAACCGGATTTTCACCGGCATCAGCAACGATGTTGATAAATGGCTTCGGCTCTAGTCCGGAACGGATAATGGTTAATACTGAGCAGTCAGACTTTCGGAGTATTTTCCGTGCTACAGACCCCATATAATGCTGCAGCAGCCCTTCCTTCTTCAATGCTCCTGTTATTAACAAATCAACCTGTAGTTCCGAGCAGGCTTTGAGAATTTCCGCTGCAGGCTTTCCCTCCCGCCAGATAATGGTAACCTCTTCAGGATTGAGTTTTTGGCGCTCCAGCAATTTTGATAATTGCTTATCTTCTGCCGCTCCATGTTGACCCACATGTATAAGCACCAACTCCGCATCAAACAGTGTTTTAATCCGGACTGCCTCAGCCATCATGGCTTCAGCCCGGGGAGAAAATGCAATGGCCAGTCCTATTTTTTTAAACCGCATAACTTTCTACCCCAAGGTATTGAATTTTCCCTACAGGTTAAGAACCATTTGTTCCGGGTGTGCAAACACGATAGCGAATAAATTCTGACTTGTCGGTTCTAAATTCTATTTTTGCGCCCTATGGCGAATGAAGACAACCTCCTGAAAAACATAATTGCCCATGCCAAAGAGTATGGGTTCATTTTTCCTTCCAGTGAAATCTACGATGGGCTTAGTGCTGTGTACGACTATGGTCAAAATGGCTCCGAGTTAAAAAATAACATCAAAGAATACTGGTGGAAATTCATGACCATGCTGCACGATAACATTGTGGGCATCGATGCGGCAATCTTTATGCACCCTACTACCTGGAAGGCATCGGGGCATGTTGATGCATTTAACGATCCGATGATCGATAATAAGGATTCGAAAAAACGATACAGGGCCGATCAGCTAATAGAAGGTGTAATCGAAAAGTTGGAAGAGAAAATTGAAAAGGAGATTGAAAAGGCTGCCAAACGATTCGAAAATTTTGACCGCACTATGTTTATAAGCACTAATGCACGGGTGGTCGAGTACCAGCAAAAAATTGACAGCATTAACCAACGATTGCAGGAGGCTATGGGCCAGGGGGATATGGCTGCCCTGAAACAACTCATCATCGACCTGGAAATAGCCGACCCTATTTCCGGTTCGCGAAACTGGACAGACGTACGTCAGTTTAACCTGATGTTTGCCACCGAGATGGGTTCACTGGCCGAAGACACAAATAAAATCTATTTACGTCCCGAAACGGCCCAAGGCATATTTGTCAACTTTCTCAATGTCCAGAAAACAGGACGTATGAAGATACCCTTTGGTATCGCCCAGATAGGCAAGGCTTTCCGAAACGAAATTGTTGCCCGGCAATTCATCTTCCGCATGCGTGAGTTTGAACAGATGGAAATGCAATTTTTTGTAAAGCCTGGAGAAGAAATGAAGTGGTATGACTTCTGGAAAGAAAAACGAATGAA
Source organism: uncultured Roseivirgaceae bacterium (assembly GCA_964501015.1). Taxonomy (GTDB): domain Bacteria; phylum Bacteroidota; class Bacteroidia; order Cytophagales; family Cyclobacteriaceae; genus UBA2336. Next base: position 18,410 of record CAZCRJ010000001.1, read on the forward strand.
GTGGCATTATGCACTGGGCATTGGTGAAGATCAGTATCGCTTTCACGATCATTTAAATCTTGCCCATTATGCCAATGCTGCATGCGATATTCAATTCAACTTTCCGATGGGCTTTCGTGAATTGGAGGGCA
>CAZCRJ010000001.1:18550-21651 GCA_964501015.1 uncultured Roseivirgaceae bacterium
CCATTCCCGCACGGATTTCGATTTGAAAAGCCATGAAAAATTCTCCGGTAAAAAGTTACAATACTTCGATACGGAAGACAATCAGAATTTTATTCCCTATGTAGTAGAAACATCCATCGGGTTAGACCGCATGTTCCTGGCTGTACTTTCTGCTTCCTATAAAAATGAAATACTGGAAGACGGAAGCGAACGGGTAGTGTTGCGCATACCTGCTCCGCTAGCCCCCAATAAAGTGGCCATACTTCCACTTACCAAGAAAGATGGCTTGCCCGAAAAGGCCATGGAGATAATGAGCGATTTGAAATTTCATGTACGCTGCTTCTATGAAGAAAAAGATGCCATCGGTAAACGCTACCGCAGGCAAGATGCCATTGGAACACCCTTTTGTGTTACTGTTGATCACCAAACGCTTCAGGATAATACGGTGACCATCCGTTACCGCGATACCATGCTTCAGGAACGCGTTGCCATTTCTTCGCTGAAACCAACATTAACGGAAGCATGTTCCATTAATACACTGTTGAAAACCATCTGATGCACTGGCTGCTGTTCATCGCATTGATGGCAGTGGTGCTCATTCCAGTAGTCAGTGTTGTTATACAGGAACAACGCTGGTTTAAAAAAATTCTGTTTTATTATTTCCCGCGTTACCTCCGGCCTGTCAGTCATCAGCTTAAACCAATTGATCAATACGTAAACAGTTTACCACCAGAACAACGTAAGCGGTTTGAATGGCGGGTATACTATTTTCTGGATTCTACACATATTGAATTTCGAAATTTTAATCCTGCGCAATTAATTAATTATAATGCAGTGCGCTACGGCATTGCAGCAATAGCCACCCAAATGACTTTATTCCTGAGCGATGATTGCTTTAATGCATTTCACAGGATAATTATTTACCCTAAACCCTACTACTCACCCATCACTAAACAATACCATAAAGGAGAAACCAATCCATCGGCCGGGTTAATTATTCTCTCGTGGGAAAGTTTTAGAAAAGGAATCGAAGACCGTACGGATGGAATAAATCTTCTGATCCATGAACTCGCCCATGCACTTTGGTTGGAAAACAAACATTATGCGTACGATATATTTGATCCCTCGGCATTCGATCAATATAATCAAACGGCAAAAATGGTGATGAAGGAAATGGAATATGTTCCAGAACACTTTCTTAGGCGTTATGCACGTGTCAATGAAGAGGAGTTTTTTGCAGTAGCGGTTGAAAACTTCTTTGAACGGCCAGAGCAGTTTAAAAATGCATTGCCAGAGTTATATATAGCACTGGTTAATCTTCTGAAACAGGACCTTATAAACAAAGTTTAAAAAGGGGATTTAACCCCAAAATCATTAGCTTTGGCCACGTTTTATTTTCAGGATCTGACTAAATAACCATGTGGAAATCCCTGGCTTATTTTATTATTCACTATAGACTTCCGCTCTTCATATTGATTGCGTTGATCACCGTTTTCATGGGGTATCATGGACGCACAGTAGAGATGAGTTATGACTTTCGCGGTGCGGTGCCCGCCAATGATCCTGAACAGATTTTCTTTACCAAATTTAAAGAGCAGTTTGGTGAGGATGGAGGCATTGTTGCTGTTGGGCTTAAAGACAGTGCGATATTCAATTATAAAAATTTCGAAAAACTAAGGGAGTTCTGCTATGCCGTAAAACAAATACCGGGTGTAAACGATGTAATTTCTTTACCACAAATAAAAATGATGGTAAAGGATACGGCCAGAAAACAATTTAACCTGGTTGATATTTTTCCAGGCAAAGTAAAAAGCCAGCGCGAACTTGACAGCCTGTTAGAAGAAGCAAAGAAGCAACGCTTTTACATCGGCCAGATAGTAAATGAAGAAAATGGTGCAATTGCCATACTAATTTCCATCAACAAAGATTATCTCAACTCATCCAGACGAATGGATGTAACCAATGAGATCATTAAACGCGGAGGTTATTTTGTTGAGAGTACCGGCATTCAAATGCACTACGCAGGCCTTCCGTTTGTACGATCCGTAATTGCACAGCAGGTTAGCCAGGAATTAAAAATTTTCCTGGCCTTATCCATACTTGTTACCGGTATTATCCTGTTCATATTCTTCCGATCGTTCCGGGCCATGATTTTTCCACTGATCGTTATTGGTGTGGTGGTCATCTGGGTGCTGGGAACGATTGCCCTATTTGGATTTAAGATCACCCTGCTAAGTGGAATGATACCACCCATCATTGTGGTTATCGGTATCCCCAATGCTGTTTACCTGATGAACAAGTACCATAGCGAATTTGTATCGCATGGCGATAAAATGTTGGCCATTAACCGGGTGATCCAGAAAATCGGGATGGCAACATTTCTCACCAACCTCACCACAGCCATTGGCTTTTTGGTATTGCTTACAGCCGATATTTCCATTCTGCGTGAATTTGGTATTGTAGCCGGCATCAACGTCATGGCAACCTTTGTGGTTAGCCTCATTCTGATACCGGGTGTGTTTTCCTGGATGCCTCCACCAAGTGCACGGCACTTGCGTCACCTTGATTTTAAACTACTGGACAACTTATTGGCTGCCATTGATGGCATTGTGCATCGTCAACGTTCTCTTATTTATGCGGTAACGATTATCCTTGTCGGATTTGCATTTATTGGTATGCTGCGTATTCATACTGTATCCTTTATGGTAGATGATTTGCCTGAAGAAAGTACAGAGAAAAAAGATCTGAAATTTTTTGAAGCAAATTTCAGTGGTGTGATGCCACTGGAAATTATTGTTGATACCGGGAAACGCAGAGGAGTGATCGATGTTAAAAACCTTCAGAAAATTGATGCCTTTGAACAGTTTCTGGATTCGCTGCAACCTATTTCCAATCCGGTATCCATCGTTAGTTTTGTTAAGGCTTCCAAGCAGGCATTTTATAATAATAATCCTGCACGGTATTCTCTTCCGGACAACCGCGAGCGTAATTTCATTCTTCCCTATCTTAAAGGACAATCGGATGGCTCAGGACTTTTCAATGCTTTCGTAGACTCTACCTTGCAAACCATGCGCATCTCTTTACAGGTTGCCGATATTGGTTCGGATAAAATGGATTCGTTA
>CAZCRJ010000002.1:0-19883 GCA_964501015.1 uncultured Roseivirgaceae bacterium
ATCCCACATGCACGATACCGATGTGTACACCCGTGCCATGCATTTCAATTTTAAGTGATTGAGCCAATGCGGTTAGTGCCATCTTACCGGCACTGTAAGCCGAGGCAGTCGGCAATCCAATCATGCCCGCTACACTCGAAATAAAAATTACGCTTCCCCTGGTTTTCTTGATATGTGGAAGTGCATATAAAGTAGGGTATGCTGCGCCATGGATATTGGACCTTATAACCGCATCGAAAGCTTCCGGTTGATAATCTTCAAAACGATCACTGATGGCAACCCCTGCATTGTTAATCAGGATATCAATTGTACCAAAGGATTCAATTGTTTTACTGATGAGCATTGAACACTCTTCAGCCAAGGTAACATCCGCACGGATAGCTAATACTGTGAAGCCCTGATGCAGAAATTCCTGATGCGTGGCCTCCAGGCGTTCAGCGTTTCGTCCATTGAGCACCACACGTGCTCCCTGCCGGCAAAGTTCCAGGGCAACGGACTTGCCAATACCCATTCCTGAACCTGTAACAATAGCTGTTTTATTTGTAAAGTATCCCACGTGAAAATCAGTTATTTAAATACCCGTTTTCTTTTAACCACACATAGCATTCTTTGATACCAACTTCCACAGGTGTTTGCGGAAGACCTAATTCCTTAACCGCCTTTGCAGCGCTGTAATAATGCTCATCGCAGGCGATTCGAGCAAGCGGGTAACTTATGGCAGGTGTAATGTTGGAGATTTTACCAATGGCTGAACCAAGTCGCCCATAGAGCTTAGCGAACATTTTTGGTATTGGAAGAGACGGAGCCTTAACCCCTATTGTAGTGGCAATTTTTTCAAAGGCTTCTTTGTAGGAGAGGTTTTCATTTCCGAGAATGTAGCACTCGCCAATACGCCCCATTGTTAAAGCATTCACAATGGCAACAGCAGCGTCCTTAATAAAGATATAGTTTCGCCCACCTGCAGTATATCCGGGAACTTTTCTCTTAAAGAGCGCAACGATCATGGCTCCTGAGCTCGGGCCTGAGTCATACGGACCAAACATAAACGTTGGGTTGACAATGATGGCGGGCAATGCATTTTCCTTTACTTCATTTAGTATAAGTTGCTGGGCCTTATATTTTGAATCCATATAATCCAGCCCATAGTGTGCCGACTTGTATGGATTACCCTCAACACCAGGACATTCTTTTGTTCCAAATCCAAAGGAATTTGCCGTTCCAATATAAATAAGGCGTTTAACACTAAAGCGTTTCACTGCTTCTACAATGTTACGAGTACCTTCAATGTTTACAGTATTTACTACATCTGACCGTGTTGGCCACACACTGGTACTGGCCGCACAATGAATCACTGCATCCTTTCCTGCAATTGCATCCATTACTTCTTGTTGATTAAGCAGATTGCCGCTGAGTTTTTCTACTCCTAATCCTTGAAGTGTTTTTTGTTGTCGTCCAGGCTGAACAAATACAGAAACTGAATATCCGCGTGTAAGCAATTCACGTACAACATTGCTTCCCAGCAACCCATCACCACCAGTAACTAATACATTCATGATTTACATTATTCGAAGAGTGCAAATATAAAAGAGAAATGAAGCACTGCTATTATTGTATATAAAGCACAAGCCCTTTCAGATATTCACCTTCCGGATGCGACATAGAAACCGGGTGGTCTGCTGGTTGAGAAAGCAGGTGCAGTACTTTAGCCTCGCGCCCTGCCTGTATGGAAGCCGAAACACAAGTGTCGTAGAATAACTGTTTATCCACCACCTGGGAACAGGAGAAAGTAAAAAGTATACCACCTGGACGAATCACTTTTATCGCCTCAGCATTTAAACGTTGATAGCCCTTTACGGCCTGGTGCCGTGCATCGCGATGCTTGGCAAAAGCAGGAGGATCCAAAATGATCATGTCGTAAGCACCTTCCTTGTTTTTCAGAAACTCAAAAGTATCCATAGCAACGCAGGCGTGAATATCCGGATCAAAGCCATTTAGCGTTAAATTTTTTCGCGTAATGTCCATCGCTTTTTCTGAAGCATCAACAGAGTGAACGCGTTCGGCCCCAGCTTTAAGCGCATAAACAGAAAACCCTCCGGTGTAGCAAAAAGTATTCAGTACTGTTTTTCCGGAAGAGAATTCTCCAAGCAGTTTACGGTTTTCACGTTGGTCAAGAAAGAATCCTGTTTTTTGTCCATCTTCCCAGTCGACTAAAAATGAGTTCCCATTTTCTAGAATAGTATGCGGAACAGTACTCATGCCCAAAATGTAGCCGTCACGCTGTTCGTCCCTGATTTTTCCGGGTAACGTTGAGCGGCTCTTGTAATACAAAGCAGAAAGTTCTTCGTTCAACAAACTTTTCAAAGCCTTAGCAATGAGTTCGCGATCGTTGTGCATTCCGCTTGAGTGAGCCTGCACCACTGCAACGCCATTATAATAATCGACAATCAGTCCGGGCAATCCATCACCCTCACCATGAATTAACCGGAAAGCATTTGTTGTGGACGAAGGAAGATGGACTGCCTTGCGTAAGGCGAGAGCTTCTGCAATTTTTTTAGACCAAAACGTTGAATCCGGGCGATCTTTTCCAAAAGATAGAATACGCACGGCAATACTTCCATTCTGATAATGACCAAAGCATAAGGTTGAGCCTTTGACATCGCACACTTCTACCCAGGCACCATCAACAAGTTGCGATTCTATTTCTAGAATGCCTCCTGAGAATATCCAGGGGTGGCCACGGAGAACTGATTGGTCACGCCCCTTTTTTAAAATTACTTTTCCTGCGATCGTCATAGCTTTGTTCAAGTACAAACAATAAATAAACCGTGTAGTGGCTTCTAAAGCTGAAGCGCGAAATTGGAATTGATCCAATTAGCCGAATCGTGTTTACAGTACATTTCGGGGCACAAAAGTAGACATTCCAGTGCCAGATTAATTTTATTTCTTTGATTTGATACATAACTGGTAGCATCCACAAGGAATGCATACGCCAATTACGCGATCTTCCTGACTATTAAGGGTAAGACTTTAAGGAAATTGAGTTCCTGATAAGCTTCAAACAAACCAAATCTTCGGAAATTTCGTATTTAGTGTACTGATAGCAAGAAGGCGTTGAAAAGGAGGACCGCTCAACATGGCAACTTCAGACTGACAAAATTTCCCCAACCTGACAAATTATTGTCATTTTGGACAGATTTGCCCAATTTTTGCTTCTCACAAACACGAATAAAGCATAAAAAAACACACTATGAAACGATTCACATCACTACTTGGAGCGGCCATATTGGGCAGCCTGTTAACCTTGGGAGGGTACGAATACTTCAAAAAGGATGAGGGCATCCGAATTCATTATGTAAATGAACCTTCAGTTTCCAAAATTAAATACGCTGATGGGGAATCCATGGCGGCCACAGTGCCCTCAGATTTCACTGCAATTGCAGAGCGGGTTACACCTGCAGTAGTTCATATCCGGTCAACACAAGCACGCAATACACGGGAGCAGAGCCAACAGTTTGATCCGTTCAGGGATTTTTTTGGAACACCCCGCAATTATGGCCCAAGCCAAAGCTCAGGATCGGGAGTCATTATAAATGCAAGCGGATATATAGTTACCAACAATCATGTTGTGCAAAATGCTGATGTTGTGGATGTAACACTAAATGATAATCGCTCTTTTAAGGCAGAGGTTATAGGCACCGACCCGGACACCGATCTCGCCCTGATTAAAATCAAACAATCGGATCTTCCCTTTTTATCCTTCGTGGATTCGGATCATGCACGCGTAGGCGAGTGGGTACTGGCGGTGGGAAACCCGTTTAACCTTAACTCTACTGTAACGGCAGGCATTATCAGTGCAAAGGGAAGAAATATTAATATCCTTGATCGCAATACTGGAGAAGGCAATACAGCCATTGAGTCATTTATTCAAACAGATGCCGCGATAAACCCGGGGAATAGCGGAGGCGCATTGGTAAACATGAGCGGTGGACTTGTCGGAATCAACACAGCCATAGCCAGCCCTACAGGAGCTTATTCAGGGTATGGTTTCGCTGTACCATCCAATATTGTAAGCAAGATTGTTGAAGACCTGATGAAGTATGGAACAGTTCAGCGTGGATGGCTGGGTATACAGGTGGGTAGCGTTACCAGTGATTTGGTAAAGCAATACGACCTCGAGGTTAATGAAGGCGCCTTTGTTTCAGGATTTGCCGAAGAAGGGAAAAGTGCGGCAAAAGAAGCAGGCATAAAAGAGTATGATGTTGTTGTGAAAATTAATGAAACGACTATCCGCTCCAGCGCAGCGCTGATTGAAACAATTGGTCGTCATCGCCCGGGTGATAAGGTGATGATCACAGTAAACCGGAAGGGAAAGGTAATAACCTATCCTGTTGTATTGAAAAATCGTGATGGTAACCTTTCTGTAGTAAAAGCAGAAGAGCGCAGTGGCTATGCCATGTTAGGACTTGAAGTGGAGGAAGTTGATGTAAAAACACTCAAACGCCTTGAACTATCACAGGGCATTAAAGTTAAATCACTTGGAAACGGCAAACTTGCCAGGAGTACAGATATTCGTGAAGGATTTATAATCACTAAAGTGAATGATGTTACCGTAAAATCTGTAAAAGAGTTTAACGAAATCATGAAGAACAAGAAGGCCGGTGAACTCGTTATTCTAACGGGAACCTACGAAGATGTTCCTCGCGAGTTTAATTATGCATTCAGAATGTAAATAAGTAAACGCTGTATGAGAAAACTGTTCAGAAAAGGTGAGCGTGTTAAAAGTAAGATTGACGGAAAAGTAATGGAAGTACTACGCTACCTGAAAAACAATGTTGTTGAAGTAATGACATTTGACCTCGAATCAAAAGAGGTTAGGAAAGAGCAAGTCGAGGAAGATAAGCTTTCCCGGGCCGCCTGACTTTAAAATGACCAATACTAGAATCTCCTCTTCTTCTTCACAGGAGAAGGGGAGTACTAAACAATTCGATTACCTTTGCGGTTAAAGAACCACAAAAGCAAACCGCTATCAAAAAGTTTGACATCCCCGCCTATTACCGGTCATCGATAACTGGTAGAGTAAAAGAATCACGAAGAGTGAATGATCCGCGAAAGCAGGATTACTCCCCTGCATTTCTCGATTTTGGTCCGGTTGGATTTTACATCGCCCGCCATTTTGGATTTTGCTATGGTGTAGAAAATGCCATCGAAATCAGCTATAAGGCACTGGAAGAAAATCCTGATAAAAAGGTGTTCCTGTTAAGTCAGATGATCCACAATCAGGAGGTAAACAATGACCTACAGGATAGAGGAATTCAATTTATAATGGATACGGACGGCACGCAGTTTATTCCATGGGATAAAATAGGAAAAGAAGATGTCGTTATTATTCCAGCTTTTGGCACCACACTGGAAACAGAAAAGCGATTATTAGATAAAGGATTAGAGGTCCAGAAATACAACACAACATGTCCGTTTGTTGAAAAGGTATGGAACCGGGCTGAAAGGCTGGGTAAAGAAAACTACACGATAGTAATACACGGAAAACCAAAGCACGAGGAAACACGCGCTACGTTTTCTCACAGCTCCGGAACAGGCGCGTCAATAATCGTTCGCGACCTGGACGAGGCACGAAAATTGGCCGATTTCATAGTGGGTTATAAATCGCGTGAATTGTTTTATGAGGAATTTGCCACTAAGTTCTCACCAGGTTTTGATCCGGATAAGCACCTGAAGAATATAGGTGTGGTTAATCAAACCACCATGCTGGCATCTGAGACACAAGCCATAGCCGATTACCTGCGCCAGGTAATGATTACGAAATATGGGGAAGAAAATATCCGTCAGCACTTCGCTGATACACGTGACACATTGTGTTATGCCACCAATGACAATCAGGATGCTACACAAGAATTGCTGAAAACAAAAGCAGATCTGGCTATTGTAGTGGGCGGGTATAATAGCTCCAACACTTCTCACATTGTTGAATTGTGTGCGCAGAAGTTTCCTACGTATTTTATCAATTCTGAAAGCGAGATAAAATCACACCAGGAGATTCATCATTTTGATTACCCGAAAAAGCAAAAAGTAATTTCCGAAAACTTTCTTCCAGCTAAAGAACAAGTTCGAATAGTACTTACCAGCGGAGCGTCCTGTCCCGATACTATTGTGGACAGAGTACTGCAAAAAATTCTAAGCTACTTCCCTAAGAGTAAATCAATTGAGGAAGTCTTGAAAGTTTACTAATACCTGAATTATTTTTTATAGAGACCTTTAAGTACCGCTGCGCGCCCGTCAATTTTAGGTAGTTTCAGGCCAAGAATGGTAGTGATAAAGGGATAGACATGAATGTTTTCAAAGGCAGGAATTCGTTTGCCCGTTTTGATGTTCGGTCCCATCGCATAAAAAATTCCATACATGTCCGGAAAGTTGTGCGGATCATACCCATGAACACCAATGGAAGGCGCAGCATTGGAACCTCCAAAAGCTCTGGTTACCATTTGAAATTGATAACCATTGTGGGCCGCGATTAGCAAATCACCCGCCCGATCGTGATTGTAATGCCACCGTTCCGGAAAATCTTCTCTTTTATATACAGTGTAATTATTCTCTTGCTTTTTCAATACGAGATACAAAGAGTCCTGTTGTGAGGTATACACGTGCGCGTGTGTTCCGCTGTTCACTACAACTATTGATGTGTCCCTTGTATTGAACAAATTACTCAGGGTAATAAACGTTTTTTCTTCCTGCTTCAGCTCCGTCATACCATGATCAGAAACGATTATGATATTTACCGGTAAGTTGACTTTTTTCAATTCACTAACCAGATATCCCAGCAGGCGATCTGCTTCAACAACGGTCGCTTTCAGATTCTCGGAATTGGGTCCGGTTTTGTGCCCTTCTGTATCCACCATCGAAAAATAAAGGGAGATAAAACGAGGCCGTTCCTTTACCGGAAGATTCAACCACATCAGCACCTGATCAATACGATTGATGTTTGGAACTGATTCATCATAACGTTTATAGTATGTTGGGTATTCGCCTTGTACAGGCAATTCGGACCCAACCCAAAAAAATGAAGCAGAAAGGATTCCCTGTTGCTGGGCCAATTGCCATAGTGGAGTGCCTCCGTAAAATACAGGGTTCTCCACCAGCTCACGATTGCGCATGGTATACCGAGCATCCAGTACTTTGTCGTAAAAACTATTATCAATTAGCCCATGATTTCCAGGATACAATCCCGTAACCAGCGTGTAGTGGTTAGGAAATGTTTTGCTGGGGAAAGAGGGGATTAGAGCTGCGGAAGATGAGCCCCTCGAAATAAAAGACTTGAAATTTGGAAGGTCGTATTTCTCAACATAATCATGGCGAAAGCCATCAAACGAAATCAAAATAACATGAGGGCTTTGTCCGGATTGCGCAAAAAGAAAATGCCCCCAAAAAAGCAGGACTGTAATGGCGTATTTCACCTTTTAATATCTGATTAAGGTAGGGAAAAAGCAAAAAGAAAGGGGCTTAACCCCTTATTTCACCTTAGCGGAACTTTTCTTTTTTGATTCTTCCACTCTTTTACCATGTCTGTGCTCTCCCAGAATAGTAACGTCTTTTGTAATTTCATACATGCGGGCTGCCTGCATCATGGCCTCGCGGGTGTCGCGAATAATGATGGTTCCCGGAGATTTTGATCCTTTATTGCGAATTTCAATATAAAATCCGTCTTTTTTCTTCTTTGGCAATACTGGTGGTCTTCCCATGGTTTGTTGTTAATTAATGAAATTGGCCCTTTTTTACAGGCATTTGTATAACCAATTAAGGGCCTGTTTAGTTCGAGGGGCGCAAGATGGCATTTTTTTCTGAATTTAGCGAAAAATGTTGTCTATTCGGTTGAAATACAGCTTATTGGAAACAGTCATCACGTATTCTGCCTCCCGGGAAATTATGATCCGCAATTCAGTAGCTTTTTCACGTCTGGTAATAGGGCTTTTTTTCTCAATAGTACCCATTTTCTCCATAGCCCAAAACCTGCAAAAGGCTGATTCAATTCGACAGCTTGGCGAAGTAACTATTCAGGCATACAATTATAACCGACCATTGATTCAAACTCCGGCCTCAGTGGGAGTTGTTGGCAGCCGGGAATTGCAACGCTTCAATGAGTCAACCCTTGTTCCCTCCTTTAATACTGTGCCGGGTGTTCGGTTTGAAGAGCGCTCTCCCGGCAGCTACCGATTATCGGTAAGAGGAAGCACCATTCGATCACCGTTCGGAGTTCGCAATGTTAAAGTGTACTGGAATGGCATGCCCTTGACAGATCCTGGCGGAAATACCTATTTGAATCAACTTGATCCTGCCATGATGGGCAATATGGAAATCCTTAAAGGACCGGGCTCCAGTGTTTATGGAGCTGGAACGGGCGGGGTATTATTATTGAACAGCCCGGTTATAGCGGAAGGACATGTGCTGAAAGCGGGAGTGCAGGTGGGATCATTCGGGGGAGAATTATTTCAGGTGGGCTATGAAGAGGCTCAGACAAACACAAGCCATCAGGTGCAGGTACTTCATCAACAATCCGATGGTTACCGGGATCAGACAAGAATGTCACGCGATGTGGTTAACAGTGTTTTTCATTTCGATGTAAACGATAACCAGGTGTTGGAGACGTATATTTTTTACAGCGATTTGTTTTATGAAACACCCGGAGGGCTTACCCTCACAGAATTTGACACCAATCCACGTCAGGCCCGCCCGGCAACGGCCCTATTTCCCGGTGCAGAGCAACAGCAGGCGCGGGTTCAACTTCAATCATTTTATATGGGGGTTTCACATGAATATTATTTTAACCAGCGCCTACACAATCGAACAAGTGTGTATGGAAACCTTGTTAAGTTTGAAAATGCAGCCATCCGGAATTTCGATCACCGCAACGAGCAAAGTTTTGGAGGGCGCTCTGTTACTACATTTTCTAAACCACTGGGTAGCATTCAGATAACCATGTTGGGTGGAGGGGAGTTTCAATGGGGATTTCTGCCAACAAAATCATATCAAAATGTGAATGGGAAAGAAGGAGCTTTGCTTGCGGATGATGAAGCAACTGCATTTTTACTCAGCCTATTTGCCCAGGGCGAAGTGAAGTGGAAGCGCTTGAGTGCCACGGCTGGACTCAGTTATAATGCACAGCGTATAACCTTTCAACGGTTATCCGATGTTGGCTCCCCATCGAAAGAACTTACCTATACACCTGAGGTGATGCCTAGGCTTGCCGTGTTGCTTAAGGCACATGAAAACATTTCACTGTTGGCAAGCGTAAGTAAAGGATTTTCACCACCAACACTGGCGGAGATAAATGCATCCAACGGAATATTTAACCGTGATCTTGAACCTGAAGCAGGAATAAATTACGAAGCAGGCGTGCGTGCGAATTTTTTAAATAAAACATTAAAAACGGAATTAACCGCATATATATTCAGGCTAGACGAAACGATTGTAATCAGGCGCGATGATGATGGGGCTGAGTATTTTGTTAATGCGGGAAACACTAATCAAAAAGGAATTGAATGGTTGGTGGGGTATAGTCCGAAGATGGGAGCTGGCAATTTTTTCAATGCAGTAGATACCTGGTTGAGTTACACCTACAACCACTACCGTTTCGGTGATTATAGTAAAGGTCAGGATGATTTTTCAGGGAATGAACTTACAGGAACACCCAAATATGTACTTAGTGGCGGAGTTGATATTTCTGTTGCTCCCGGTCTCTATCTTAGGGGAACATGTTCATACACCGCAAAGCTCCCGCTAAATGATGCCAATACGGTCTATGTTGACTCATATTTATTACCAGGCCTTCGTGCAGGCTATCGGCATAAGCGTTTCGAAGTTTATGTGGGAGGAGAAAATTTATTAGATGAACACTACAGCCTTGGGAATGATTTAAATGCGGCTGGAGGTCGTTATTACAATGCAGCGTTTGGAAGGAATTTTTACGGAGGATTAAAAATTAATGTAGCATTTTGATCGTTCTGGTAATTACTTCGCTTTAATGGACAGTATCTAAAAATTTATTCTTTCACATGCAGCTCATCCCAATTGAAATTGAAAATACGCTGCTTAAGGAATATACTATCAGCGTTCAACGGTTTAAGCCTGCACATGGGGGATGTATTAATAACGGGGGAGAGCTCATTACAAATCAAGGAAGCTATTTCATTAAATGGAATGATTCATTTCGCTATCCTGAGATGTTTAAAAAAGAAGCAAAAGGTTTACAATTGCTTTCGAAAACAAACAGCGTTCATATCCCTGATGTAATTCATGTTTCAGAAGTTGACCACGTTCAATTCATTTTGCTGGAGTTGATTACCAGCGCACCACGTAAAAAAAACTATTGGGATTTATTAGGCAAACGTTTGGCGCTACTTCATCAGCACCCCAGCGAAATGTTTGGTTTGGACCATAATAATTATATAGGTTCTTTACCGCAATACAATTCACAGAATACATCATGGGTTGATTTTTTTATTCATCAGCGACTGGAAATTCAGTTGAGTCATGCAGAGAGGCATCACCGGATTGATACCGCGTTGCGAAAGCGCTTTGAGTTAATATACAAAAAACTGCCAACTCTATTTCCTGATGAAAGGCCAGCACTTCTCCATGGCGACTTGTGGAGTGGAAATTTACTGGTCAATAATTCAGGAGAACCGGCACTTATTGATCCTGCAGTATATTACGGCAACCGAGAGGCAGAGCTGGCTTACACAAAACTATTTGGTGGGTTTGATGAGCAGTTTTATCATGCCTATCAGGACGTATTTTCGCTCGAAACCGGATTTGATGAACGCTCAGATGTTTACAACCTCTATCCCCTCTTGGTGCATGTCAATCTGTTTGGAGGAGCCTATCGGCAGCAGGTAGAGTGGATTTTAAGTCGTTATGTCTAGCGCAGTTTAATCTGTCAGCTTCTTTCATTAAATTCAACATATGGTTGTGCGACTTACCAGTTGTGTTTTACTGCTAGTGGTGGTTTCCGCCAATGCACAACAATTCTCCACACGGTTCAGAAAAATAGAACAAGTTATAAATGCACATCATAATAACCTTTTCACCATACTCAAGGACAGTGAAGGATACCTTTGGTTTAGCACGGAAAACGGATTGGCACGGTACGATGCCTCCAACATCATACGCTACACCGGCAAAGCATTATTTTCAGAAACTAAGGAGCGACCAGTTGCGCGTATTGTATTTGAGGATTCCATCCAGAATATTTTCACCATTACATCGCATGGGAAGCTGCTTCAATACGATAGAGTAAAGGACAGGTTTTACCATGTAAATGATAGCACCACGCAATTGGGAAAATCAGCAAGAAGTGTTGTGAAAGAGGGCCCTAAAAAATATTGGGTGGCACATTTGGGTGAAGGCTTGGCATTAATGGATTTGACTAACCAAACAATTAAATGGTATAAACATGATCCGGCTAATCAACGAAGTTTACGGGATAACTTTGTTACAGCATTAGTGCGTGATAAACACGGAATGCTTTGGGTGGCCACAACTTCAGGACTTTTTCGCTTCAATAAAAAGTCTGATGACTTTGATTTCGTTGACCTGACGAACAAGAATGAGCACGACACATATCGTTATCGTGTAATTCGTTCACTCGCCTACGATAGCGTAGGCGATCGGTTGTTTATTGGCACCTATGGCGGACTTCATGTGCTTAACATCCAAGAAAATACACAGGAACATCTTTTTCACCATCCCGAAAACACAAATTCTCTTTCCGTTAATTCAATCTTTACGGTTGTGTATGATAACCGGCATAATGGATTGTGGATTTGCACCTATGGTGGCGGACTAAACTATTACAATCTTGCTACACGAACATTTCAACGTTGGTACCATGATCCTGCCGATCATGAATCGATCGGTTCGGATAATATTCCAGGTATTTACCTGGATCGGGAAGGATTGCTGTGGGTGGTTACGGCTGAAGCAGGGTTGTATATGCTTAATACAAAGCCGGAAATGTTTAATTGGATAATGCATCATGCAAGAAATCCTCATTCTATTTCGCAGGGACTTCCGCGCGCAGTCTATGCGGAGAATGATTCGATCATCTGGATTGGCTTTAATGGTACAGGATTAAATCGGATGAATATAAAAACCGGATATACCACCCGCTATTTGCATGATCCTTCCCAACACAGAAGCCTTGCCCATAACGCTGTAATAGCCATTGATGGCGATAAGCATGGACGTGTATGGGTAGGACTGGAAGGTGGGGGGGTAGCCATTTATGATTATCAAAAAAAATCATTTGAACATCTTCGCCACCAGCCAGGAAAAGTCGGAATTCAGAATGATGCCACATCCGGACTATTAGTAGACGATGATTGGGTGTGGATTGCCTCCTTCCGTTCACCGCTTACGGTCTATACTATGAGCACCAGGGCATTTAAACATTTCAATGTCGACTCTCTTTGGAAACTTGGAATCAGTTTTCATTCTGTGAAACGCATACGAAAATTTGATAATACCATCTGGTTTGAAACTACTCAAGGCACAGTTGTATTTGATAAACAGACCCAAACCTTTCAAAAACTCTTGCGCGGTGACGAACAGATTTATACCATATTTGTCAATAGTGGTTCAGAAGCATTTAATGATGTGCCCCGGCAAGCACAACTGCTGTTATCGGGTAACCAGGTGCATGTTGCAGAGTATCAGTATGGTGACTCATTGCGGACCAGATTACTTTATGATGGTAGCCACCATCCGTACCAGTTTATAGACCTTGTTATGGATCGCAATAAAGTCCTATGGATTGCAACGGAGGGAAATTTGGTCAGTTTTAATACCATCACACAGCAGGAACGGATTTTTAACACAACACATGGATTGGAAGTTATTGGCATGTACATGGGATTTGCCACAGACAAGCAGGGGAGAATTTATATAAAATCGAGTAAGGGGTTGGTGTGGTTTGAGCCGTTGACTTTAAGTGTAAAAGAAGAAGATCGGTTTAACATTAAATTTACGACTCTCAAAATTTTCAACCAGGAAGTAATGGTTGATCCTGGTTCAATAAAACAGAAAAGCAGGCTGTCTCAGCAAATTGCCTATACACGGCACTTTCAACTCAATCCTGCAGAGAACTTTTTCAGCTTGGCATTCACCGCACTCTTTTTTGAAAATCCGTCTCGGGTGAATTACCGATACAGGCTTATCGGATTCAGCAACGATTGGGTAGATATCGGATCAACAAACTTTGCAAGCTTTACAAACCTGAATCCTGGTCGCTATACTCTGGAAGTGATGGCTACAACAAACCCTTTGCAGTGGAGAGCGAACCGGGCGTCTATAAACTTTGTGGTACTCCCACCTTTTTGGCAGACATGGTGGTTTTTATCAGCGGTTGCAGCGGGAGCTTTAGCCTTGCTCTTCTTTTTTCATCAATTCCGGATTAAACAAAAGCTACACGTGGAACGGTTGCGTACTAAAATAGCGAGTGATCTCCACGATGAGGTAGGCTCAAGTCTTACCCGCATTTCAATTTACGCAGATATGCTTTCATCCGGAGCGGATGATGGGGAGAGAAATCCTTACCTCGAAAATATTCGGAATATAAGTCGGGAAGTGGTAAGCACAATGAGTGATATAGTATGGTCTATAGATAACCGTAGTGATACCCTCGGGGATTTGGTTTTGCGGATGAAAGATTTTGCCCTACAGTTTTTAACGCCAAACAATATAGATGTGAAGTTTTCTATCCAAAACCTGGATGAGAAAATAGTTCTTTCCCCTCAACTTAAGCAAAACCTCTATTTGATTTACAAAGAATCGCTTCATAATGTAGTCAAGCACGCAGAAGCTCATCAGGTTCTGGTTGAGATTCAAAACACTACATCTGAATTTTCTCTCATTATAGCAGATGATGGCAAAGGATATGACATACATACTGTAAGTCAAGGGAATGGCCTTAGGAGCATGCAGAGACGGGCAAAGGATATCCATGCCACCATTAGTATGGAGCACGCACAAGGAACAGCGATGATCCTTAGACGAAAGTCACTGCTCTAGCCTACACTTTTATGGGGTTGATTATACGTTTCGTAAGCAGGATTTTTAGTAAAAAAAAGCTATGGAAAAATCGAGCCTATTAATCGTTTCTTGTATGCTCCTTTGTACTGGAGTATTTGCACAATCTAGTTTAGGTATAGTTGCAGGACCTAATTTTGCAAACTTCGGGGGCAGTGAAACCAACGCATGGGGCGAGGCTAATGCCGATCCATCTATGCAGGTTAAATTCCATTTGGGGATATTTTTTAACAAAAAACTTTCGGAAGACTGGAGCATTGAGCCCAGACTGTTATACTCTACGAAAGGACCAAAATATGAAGGCGAGGTTCCGTTCTATGGCGAGGTAACGTATAAGAAGCTCTTGAGTTATATTGATATTCCGGTGTTGGTGAAATATGCAATCAATGAACAGTTGAGTGTTTATGCAGGCCCTCAATTAGGCTTTTTACTTTCTGCAAAGGTTGATGATGGCGAAGAGAAAGTCGATGTAAAAGAGCAGTATAAATCAACAGATTTTGCTTTAGTCTTTGGCGCTGGCTATAGGATTACGGAAAAAATTGGTGTTAATCTGTTTTACGATCTTGGCTTGTCAAAAATTGCTCAATACGAATCACTTTCATACGATGTAAAAAATAGCGTAATTAAACTATCGCTTACGTATACGCTCAAAGAATAACATGACACATATTTCCATTGTTGAAGATGATGCTCAAATCAGAAACCTGCTGCAGCAATATTTAAACCGTCAACGTGATTTCTCTTGTGTCCTATCCTTTGATTCGGTGGAAAAATTTCGGAAGGCAGTAAATGCAAGCACTCAACCCGATGTTTTGTTGATGGATATAGGGTTGCCGGGGATGTCAGGTATTGATGGTATGAAACTGATCAAGCGCGATTTTCCGGACATAGACATCATTATGCTCACTGTCTATAATGATCCGGAAAAAATCTTCAACTCTCTCTGTGCCGGTGCTACCGGATACCTGTTGAAAAACACCCCATTGGAGGAAATCAAAGAGGGCATAGAATTGCTCTCACGGGGAGGATCACCGATGTCTCCGCAAATAGCACGAAAGGTGGTTTCATTTTTTAACACGGAGAAAAAGTCGGTTGTGTCTCCTTTATCGGATAAAGAAAATGAAATTGTTATTGCCCTGGTGGATGGCTTGAGTTATAAACTGATTGCCGACCGGCTAAGCATTTCAATTGAGACGGTGCGCTTCCACATTAAAAATATCTACAGAAAACTGCATGTTCACAGTAAGGCTGAAGTGATCAGTAAATCACTCAAGGGGGAAATCTGACATTTTAACACAAAATATTACAAAGCGATAAATTAGTGTTTAAGGTTAGGTAAGTTAAACCACCTAAGCCAGACAAAATGATTAGCAATTTCCTAAGGGTTGCCATTCGGAACATTCAACGCAGAAAATCATATTTTCTGCTTAATCTGCTAGGTCTATCCATCGGGTTCGCAGCCTTTATTACCCTCTATTTGTTTACCGCCTATGAGCAATCGTACGATCAGTTCGGGAACGCAGATCGAATTTTCCGGCTTACGAACATGCGTGTTAATCAGGACGGCTCTGTACTTGAATCCGTATATGCACCCTTTGCCGCAGGTCCGGATATCATCTCCACATTTCCGGAAGTGGAACAACAGGTGCGAATGGTAAAGGCCACTTCGTTAATCAGATATAATGACCGTTGGACTAAAACAGAAAAGGCCGTATACGCCACTCCAGATTTTTTCAGACTATTTTCAATTCCGCTAATCAAGGGCAATGATTCAATGGCGATTACATCCATTAACACGTTGGCCATGTCAGAATCGTTTGCCAAAAAGGTTTTTGGTGAAGAGGATCCTATTGGTAAGTTAATTGATTACAAGGGTAGACTGATGTATGAGGTAACTGCTGTGTTCAAGGATCTTCCGGGAAACAGCCACATGCACTTCGATATCATTTTATCATTTAAGAACTTTGAGGCCATTACAAGGAAGGATGTATTGGAAGAACCGTGGCGATGGGATATACCAGTAACCTATCTCAAACTTCGATCGGTTGCTCAACCTGATGCTTTACAGAAAAAACTTTCCTTGCTAACAGAAGAGAAAACGGGCGCATATTTACGTCAGGTTGGTCAGCAACTTTCCCTTGGGCTTCAGCCGATAACATCTATTCATTTAACCTCACGGCTGGAAGGTGAATGGGAAGAGAATGGTGATGGTAAGCTTATACTCTACCTCAGCGGAATTGCCTTCGCAGTTTTGCTGCTGGCGTGGATAAACTACATCAGTCTTTCATCAGCAAAAGCAGTAGATCGTGTACGCGAAGTATGTATACGTAAAGTATTGGGCAGCACGCGTAGACAATTGATTCTGCAGTTAGTTGGCGAGTCCTTAATGCTTCACAGTATAGCGGTGGGATTTGCTGTTTTACTTATTGTTGCCAGTAAAACATACTGGTCGGAGTATAGTATAAACCCTGAAGTATTGGTTACACTTGAGGTTTCTCAATGGCTTATACTGGTGGTGATATTGATTTCTGGAAGCTTGATTGCAGGGTTATATCCAGCCATTATTTTATCGCATATCGATCCAACAGTTGCACTAAAAAGTGCTGCATTATCTTCATCCACTGGAAGTAGTGTTAGAAAAGTATTGGTGATTTCACAATTTTCTACTTCCCTTGTGTTGATTATTTGGATCACGGTAGTGGCGATACAAGTTCGCTTCATTCGGGAACAACCGCTTGGTTATGAGGCGGACGCTCGTGTGGTTATTCAAGACTCTGAAGTATATGATTCACTTTACAATAGAAATGTTGAAATCTTTAAGCGTGAATTAGCCCGCATTGCTGGTGTTAAGGGTGTTTCGTATTGTGACAGGTTGCCTGGAGATCGCGGCCTAGCCTATTCCAGTAATGTTCGAACGGTGCATGCTAATGCCGAAACTGCGATAACGTTAGAATTTATTGTTGTTGATGAAAATGTTGATGTTGTTTACGGACTAAAGGCATTAGCCGGACCTGGCCTAAAGGAGAACAGCGAAAAGAGAAAGGAAATAATCCTTAACCGCAGTGCAGCAAGGGCCGTTGGCTTTCAAAATCCGGAGGACGCCATCAATGAGCGGATCTTATTTTTTAATGATACCGCAAAGATTGTTCGTGTTGTGGAAGATTTTCATTTTTATTCTCCACGCGAAACCATAAAGCCAATGGCATTTTTATTTATTCCCGACAGAGGATTCTACTTCACAATGAATGTTGAGCAAAGTAAAACGGAGGAAGTGATCAGTGCAGCAGAGAAGCTATTTCAAAATATTTTTCCCGGGCAACCATTTTCTGCCAGCCTTTTAACAGATCATGTTGACGCACAACATAAAGCTGAGCTAACGTTTGAAAAGGCATTGTTTTTCTTTTCCGCCTTATCAGTATGGATTACATGCCTTGGTCTGATAGGCATGGCCGCTTACACCACACGGTCGCGAAAAAGGGAGATTGGTATCCGGAAAACATTGGGATCTACATCGGCCGAAGTAGTATTGTTGTTGTGGAAGGATCATTTCAAAGTTGTGATGGTATCAGCACTTATTGCAATACCCGTTGCCTGGTATGTTACAAACCATTGGTTACTAGATTTTGCAAGTCGTATAGAGCTTACCTTAATGTTTTTTATTGTACCTGTACTGGCTTTGTTGTTGGTTACGTTGCTGGCGGTTTCATTCCAAACCCTAAAGGCTGCGCTTACCAATCCGGTGGAGAGTATTCGACACGAGTAATAAGCACTTACTACTTTCAGGTAATGTTGATCTGATTATAGCAGAAGATCAAACGAAAGTGATTCCGAATCCATTAAGCTGAGGTATTACTTTTCAAGCTTCTTCAGTCCGGAATCAATCTCCACTTTTGATAACCACTTCCCATTGAGTACGACACCATCAATGGATTGCGTATTTTTTATATCGATCAGTGGATTGGCATTGACAAGAACCAAATCAGCAACTGCCCCAACACGAATTATTCCGCTATCCTTCAGATTTAAATAGTTGGCAACATTAACAGTACCCGTGCGCAATGCCTGATATGGAGTGAGTCCGCAATCAACCAGGTAAGCAAGTTCGTTATGCGTTGAAAAGCCGGGCACGTTAAAAATTTGGGGCGCATCACAACCTAACAATAATCCAACACCATTTTTCTGGCATTCCAGAATAAGTTGCCTGCGAAGAGAATTGAACTTCTCCATGTTTGCTGCGCTATATAATGGATTCGCATAAAGTGTTTTTTTGCTTTGGATCCACTGATCTACAGTTTTTGGATTCATGTATTTGCTGTGCGGATCACTTCGGAATGACTCAGCATCATACGATGGTGAAAACCAGCGCTCGGCCAGGGATTGTGTAGGGACAACCCAGATATTTTTTTCTTTAAGGGCCGACATCAATGCAGGAATCTTTGTGGCATCGGCTCTATGCCCGATAAACATTCCGAAAAGCCCCGCCTGTTGTTCGGTTAAGGTGTCAATACCGGGAACAAGCGCCTCAATAAATCCGTCAAGGTGATCGATTGAGGAGTATCCTGCTCCAATTGCGCGCCACACCCCAACACCAAAGGATACGTGTCCGGCAAAGGGAATCCCGACTTCGTTGGCGGTAGAAGAAATAGCAGCAAATGTTTCTTTGGTTAATCCCGGATGAAGTTTCAGGTAATCATAACCGGCATCTTTTTGCCTACGGACCATCGCTGCTCCACTTTCGGCCGACTTAACACTTAAACCATTAAACGATGGGCCAGTGGTGTAGAAGTGTGGCCCCAGAACCTCGCCTGTGTTAATCATGCTGCGCAATTCTAGATGCTTGGCATGTCCCAACATACCCCGAATGGTAGTGATGCCATTGGCCGCAAATAAGAAGAGAACTTCTTTCATGGGATCGAGGTCATCTATAGGGGGAACGTGAGCATGCATCTCCGCCAACCCCGGTATCAGGTATTTTCCTTTCCCATCAATAACGAGCGCACTTTTGCTGTATTTAACGTTTGAGCCAATGGCAGAAATCTTACCGTCTTTAATGACAACAGTATGGTTGGGAATAATGCGCTCTTCATCCATCGGAATAATCGTAACAGACTGAATGACCAGTTCGCGCTGACGTGAATCAATTACATTCTGAGCACCAAGCGTTACACTAATGGTAAGGGCAAGGAATAGTGCTGATTGTTTTATCGTAATCATGATGATGTGTTTTTATTTCCCGTATAAGTTACCAAACTTTAGCGTTACTTGCCTGCCAACCTACAGAACTTACAATGCCGGAGAAGAAAGAAGATAGGAGGAAATTATATTTTATTGCTATCATACCACCCTCACCCCTAGCTGATGAGGCACTAAAGCTTAAGCAGTATATGGCCGATAGGTATGCGAGCAAAGGAGCGCTGAATTCCCCTCCACACATTACCCTACATATGCCATTTGAATGGAGGGAAGACCGTGAGGAAAAGCTAATGAACAAGCTGGCCATATTTTCAGCCTCAAAAAATCCGCTGCGTATTGAGTTTGATAATTTTGGTTGCTTTGCTCCGCGGGTAATCTTTATCAACATTAAGAAATCAGAAGCGCTTGAAATACTACAACGAGACCTAAATCGTTTTTGCAGACAAGAGTTAAATCTTTTTAATGCCAACTATAAAGAGTTACCCTTTCATCCCCACCTGACCATCGCTTTTCGCGATTTGAAGAAGCAAGTCTTTCATAAAGCGTGGGAAGAATTTCAGTCTAAACTATTTGAAGGGGAATTTATGGCGGATCAT
>CAZCRJ010000003.1:0-19436 GCA_964501015.1 uncultured Roseivirgaceae bacterium
AGTAAAAGCATCTTTCTTTTGTTCCATCAAACGATTCTGCTCTTTGAGTTCATTGATTATTTGCTCAAGGCTTTTACTCTGTTCCAGAATTTCTTAAAGATTCTTTTTATCCTGCCAATCCAGCGACTGTTTGCCCTTTAAGTTTTGCTGAGAATCTTCGATTTGTTTCTTGAGTTCGTTTGCCTTGGTAGTTGTTTCTTCAAGCTTCTGTTCCGTCTTCGATTGTGTTTTTGAAATCTCGGTAACAAGTTGGTCCTTATCGGGAACAAAGAAAGAATATAATGATGAGCGCGTTGACTTATGACCGTTTACGCCATCGTTATCCCAAACCTGTAAATAATATTCCAGATGTTCTCCTGGCTTCAATTTTACCGAGTCGAGGTTCCACGTGTAAAAGAAACTTTGCTGTGGCTGATTGGCGGCAATGGTAATAGGGATGGTTCGTTGCAGAATATTTTGTCGCGCAGCATTTTTAACCTGAAAGTGTAACTGTAGTTTGCTTAGCCCATAATCGTCTGTCACAATTCCGCCTAAGACAATGCGCTGATAAAGTACCGAGTCGCGAAAATTATTGACGGCAATTTGTGGATGCTGATCTTTAATAACCTCGATGCGGTAGGAAATTTTCTCCTTGTTTTTGCTGTGTTCATTTTCGAGAATTACTTCATACTGATCTGAGTTTTGAAATCCCTTTTTAAACGTAAAAAGCTGATTATCAACGCCCTGTGCATTATTTGGTTGGGCTTCTGAGGAAAAAAGTATTTGCGCACGCTGAGCGTTAACGGTATGTAATTCCCAACTGGCTACAGTACCCTCAGGAATTTCTATTGATCCCGCATTCACCAGTTGCTCATTTCGTCTCATCAGGTATTTAGGATATTCTAACTGAAGATTAAGCCGTGTGAGTTCAGGACGGTTGGCAAGCGCTAACGGAAATGTTGAGGAATAAAATCCGGCCGCTTCAAACTGAAGGGATTTTGGTTCTTGTAATTTTTCAAAAGTATACTGAAAGTTCCCGGCACCAGTAGCTTCCATTTTTACCCGCTGCGAACCCATCAGAAGATAACATGTTTCTGGAATAGCCGTTCCGTCCAGTGATAACGTTAGTGTAAAGTCTTCGTTGAAAAATGCTGTAAGCGATTGATTCTCTACAACAAAAGTGAATGGCGCCTGGGGAGTGAATTCTTTATTAAAATTTACTATGCGATGGGTGCTTTGTGTTAAAATACTTTTGTTAACCACAATTAACAGCAGCATGATACCCAGTGGAATTGCCAGGTACTTCAGGTACTTTTTATTTTGACTTAGATCAATGACAGCGTCAAATTGAAAGGGTTCAAAAGCTCTGGTTTTTTGTTCAACGCTGGCATAGGCCAGTGATGAGTTTTCTTTCAAACCAATTAGCTGAATTAGGTTAACAAGACGGTCTTTTATCTCCGGAAAATAATTCCCGATAATGCGTGCACTTTGTTCATCACCTAGTCCCTTTTTTGCAAACCAGAATCTCAACGGATCTTTCAGGAAGCGGTATACACAATATAGTGTTGTGATAAAGAAAACGAGTACCAGGAAAAATCGAATCCACGGTGAGAGCCATAGCGCATGTTCAATAAGCGCGGCTGTTAAAAAATAGAAACAAAGGATTGTAAGCGTTAACAGGAGCCCGCGTAAAAACAGGTTGATGTAATACCTGCGCCTGAAGGCGCCAATGTTTTCTCTTACCCGATCTGATCCACTGCTCATGTCACCCGCCTTTATAAAGTTGAAAACGAAATCAATACAGTAAAGTTTGTGTAATCGATAAAGATAATTGCTATTACCGTGGCAAGCAACGTAGTTTATATAGTTGTATCCGGATGTTCCGGGCGCAACGTCCATTCATGTTCAGCCTCGAAATACTCCACCACTTGCATTTTTAGTAATTTCTCCTGTTCGAGTAAATCAAAATGTGGCAATTTTTTAATGACACGCCAATGGGGCCAACCTTGCTGATCTAGTCCGTCCAACTGGTAATATCCCGACAGGCTCAGGACCTTACAAATGGCAATGTGTAAAAGGTCCTGCTTTTCCTCCTTTGAAAAGAGCCTGTATCCCTGACCCAACTCCTGCACGCCAATCAGAAACAGAACTCCATTGAGGTCTTTAGGCCTCTTTCCTATTGATTTCTCAAGCTGGTTCAACAGATTGTTCCAGCTCCGGTCGAGGTCAAGATCGCGCTTAAACATGGCGTAATGCCTCCCAATACTCAAAAGCTCTACGCAAATGGGGTATAACAATAGTACCGCCAACAAGCGTTGCCACCCCCATGGCCTCATTGACTTGTTCCGTATTTAGTCCTTCCTGATGGCATTTTTCAAGGTGATATTTTACACAGTCATCACATCGCAAAACAAGGGAGCACGTTAGCCCGATCAACTCTTTTGTTTTGGTATCCAGGCTTCCTTCTGCGTAAGCATTTGTGTCGAGGTTAAAAATCCGCTTAATAATCAAACTATCCGAAGCCATGATTTTATCATTCATCTTGCTTCGGTAGGCGTTAAACTCGTGCACCAGGTCCATAGATATTATTCGTTTAGAAAAGAATTTTTAATTTCAATTAAAGAACAAATATACCGAATCATTGACATCAACAGTTTCAGATTTATTCACCGACTTCATTAGCCTGATCTATCCCCGATACTGCTTTGCTTGTCGGGATGGACTTGTTAAAGGGGAGGAGATTGTGTGCACCCGGTGCATTTTGGAACTGCCCCGAACAGGCTATCACCTCGAACAGGAAAATCCTGTTTACAATAGACTTTTTGGAAGGCTTCCGATAAAGTATGGATTTGCGTTCCTGATTTTTCAAAAGGGAGGACACGTACAACAACTATTACATGAATTTAAGTATACCAATCATCCTGAAATTGGAAGAGTAATCGGTAGGGTTTATGGGGATGAATTGCAAAAAAGTGGCTTTTCAGATGAGTTTGATTACATTTTACCTATTCCCTTGCACCCGGTTAAGCAACGGAGGAGGGGATATAACCAAAGTGAAGAGTTTGCTATAGGGCTTTCAGAAAGCTTGTGCGTTCCTGTGCTTTCGGATCAGGTTAAACGGATTACCGTTACCGAAACACAAACGCGAAAATCCAAACTTAGTAGATGGGAGAATGTAAAAGAAGTGTTTACTGTTGTTTCTCAGGAAGCACTAATGACTCAAAGAATACTCCTGGTGGATGATGTGATTACTACAGGTGCAACCCTGGAGGCATGCGGCCAAGTAGTATTAGATGCCGGATGTTCACAACTTAGTGTTGCGGGGATGGCCTATGCCCACGAATAAAAAAGCCCCGCTTAAGTAGCAGGGCTTTAATAATTGTGTAAAATGTGTACTTAGTAATTTGAACCGGCTCTGATCATTGCACAACGGAACCCAATGGTTGCTGTTGCACTATCCTGATCGAGGAATCGCCTGGTACCGGGAGACATCCAATAGGCTACATCTTTCCAGCTTCCGCCTTTATAAACACGGGCACGGTCAGTAACCAATGAGGTAAACTCATTTTCCTTTTGTTTTACCCACTCACCAGTTTCTTGGTCTTTCAGGACGTTGTTGTTGTACTGCCGGGCATCGTCTAAAAATCCATCCCTTCTCATCGGGTTAAGGTCGTCAACATCCTGATAAGAAAGTGGGCGATACACATCCTGTACCCACTCACTAACGTTACCGGCCATATTGTATAACCCATAATCATTTGGCGGGAATTCATATATGTATGAAGTGATTAAGGCACCATCATTTAAACGACCAGCTATACCGGCATAGTCACCACGGCCACGCTTAAAGTTGGCGAGCATGAACCCCATTTGTTTTCCGTAAGGATTGCGCAAAGCGTGGCCATCCCAAGGATAGATGCGCTGATGTGTCTGCATTTCCTCCAGCCATTGTGTCCCAATCATTGCCTGTGCGGCATATTCCCACTCGGCCTCTGTTGGCAGGCGGTATGCAGGGATCACAATACCGGATTCTAATGGAATTCTTCCGTCCGTTTCGGCATATTCAGTACCAGCATTTTGAGCTAATTGGATGTTTACTGCACGGGTTCTCCAAACAGCATAATCACTTGCCTGTGTCCAGCTAACTCCCACGACAGGGAAATACCGGAAACCGGGATATCTTAGATAGTGATCAACATAGGGGTCATTAAAAGCCAGTTTCCCAACCCAAACAGTTGTATCAGGCAAGGCCGCCTGGTAAACTTCCTGAGACGAGTCCCGGGCAAGATAATGCATGTATTCCAGCCAGTGGATGTTGGCAATTTCAGTTTCATCCATATAGAATGAGGCAACAGATACTGTTCGTTCCAGATTATCACGGAATGACATTACATCTTCCTCGAAAGAACCCATTACCGTTCTTCCGCCTTCAATAAATACCATATTCGGGGCATCGGGCTGTCCCTCAAAACTATTAACCATAAAACCACCATTTGTCTCGTCATTAAATGCTAAACCAGTGGCGGTACTTACTTGTCCTGGATTTTGCGCGGTGGGCGCCCCGCCACCTCGTCCAAACAAGGAACAGGCAGAAATAGCAACGGAGCCAATGACCAGGACTAAAAGGGCCTTAAGGTAATTCTTCATTGTAACTTTGATTTTAAAGCAACTGCTAATATAGAAACATAAATACATGTTTTCCAAGCAGAAGCAATTTTATTCATAAATCTTTAATCGAATCTAATGCAGCAGATAAGGGTATCAACGCATCACCGGTGAATCTATTGTATAGGGTTAACAGGTTGTAATCCATCGGCTTAAAAACAGATCAGGAATTGCAGTTCACGATACGGAAACAAAAGAAACGTTTTCAATTCCCAACAAACGATGGAAGATTTCAATGGCCGTTTCTACCCGTTCAATAGATTCAACCACAAGCATTGGTTTACCCGCCTGTTCACGCAACTTACATTGCCTCGGATGAGACTGTACGTACGATAACACCCTGCTAAAAATATCAGAGTTAAAGTATGCATCATTGTTGGTTACAAAGTAACCGCGCAAACGGCCACTCTTCAAACTGACCTTTTCTAACCCTACCTGTTCACTGAGCCACCGTAGCCTGACCGTATTAATTAACTCCTTAACCGATGAGGGAATTTCACCAAAGCGATCACTAATCTCTGTTGTAAAACTTGCCAGTTGCTCTTCATTACGAACGTTATCCAGGCGGGAATAAAGCTGAAGGCGCTCGCTTGTGTTATTAACATACGTTTCGGGAATAAGAATTTCAAGATCAGTCTCTATAACACAATCCTGAACAATAAGCTTGGCTTTTTCAGCAAGCTCATCGGCAAACAGTTCTTTGAAGTCTGTTTCTTTTAATTCCTGAATGGCATCATCCAGAATTTTATGGTATGTTTCAAAACCAAGGTCATTGATAAAACCACTTTGTTCTGCGCCAAGCAGGTTGCCGGCCCCCCGGATATCAAGGTCGCGCATGGCAACTTTAAAACCATCTCCTAATTCAGAAAATTCTTCCAACGCAGACAGCCGCTTTCGCGAATCGGCAGTCAGTAAGGAGGCCGGGGGAGTAAGTAAATAACAAAACGCTTTTTTATTGGATCGACCCACCCGTCCACGCATCTGGTGTAAATCGGAGAGCCCAAACATGTGGGCATGGTTGATCATAATGGTGTTGGCGTTGGGTATATCGAGTCCTGACTCAATTATGTTGGTGGACAACAGTACATCATAGTCGCCATCGATAAACTTCACCATCACTTTCTCAAGCCGATCACCCGCCATTTGTCCGTGCGCAATTCCAATGCGCGCATCGGGTACAAGTTTGTAAATAATGTTGGCAATTTGTTCGATGTCATTAATGCGGTTATGCACGAAAAAAACCTGCCCTCCTCTTCGCAACTCAAAACTTACGGCATCACGAATAATCGTTTCGTTGAATGTATGCAACTCTGTGGTAACCGGCTGGCGGTTAGGGGGCGGAGTAGATATTATGCTGAGATCACGCGCACCCATTAATGAAAAATGAAGTGTACGCGGAATGGGTGTAGCGGTAAGCGTAAGTACATCTACATTAAACTTCAGTTCTTTTAACCGGTCCTTTACTTTTACGCCAAATTTTTGTTCCTCATCAACGATAAGCAAACCCAGATTTTTAAATTGAATATCCTTGCTCACAATCCGGTGCGTGCCGATAAGAATATCCACCTTGCCTTCGCCAACATGCTTAATGATTTCTTTGATTTCTTTTGGAGAACGAAAGCGTGAGATGTAATCGATGGTGACAGGAAAGGCACTTAGTCGTTCCTTGAACGTACGAAAATGCTGCATCGCCAAAATGGTGGTTGGCACCAGCACAGCAACCTGCTTTCCATCGGCTGCGGCTTTGAAGGCTGCCCGTATGGCCACTTCTGTTTTGCCAAACCCAACATCGCCACAAATCAGCCGGTCCATTGGGTGCGGCATCTCCATGTCACGCTTAACATCATCGGTAGCACGGGCCTGATCAGGCGTATCATCATAAAGAAAAGACGACTCAAGTTCTGCCTGCAAATAACCATCCGGTGAAAACGGTGTTCCGGGAGCCGTTTTCCGTTTGGCGTACAATTCAATCAGCTCCTTGGCAATGTCCTTAACGCGCTTCTTTGCTTTTGACTTTTTAGTTTCCCATTCCTGAGAGCCAAGTTTGCTGATTAAAGGAGGCGCGCTTTCGCTGCCGGAGTACCGGGATATTTTATGAAGCGCATGAAGGCTGACATATAATAAATCATCGTCCCGATATACCAGCCGTATGGACTCCTGTTCATGTCCGTTAACTACTTTCTTTTCAAGCCCGGCAAACTTACCAATCCCATAATCAATGTGTGTTACAAAATCGCCCGGCTGGAGGGTTTGAAGTTCGCGAAGCGTTAGTGCTTTTGATTTTGAAAACTTTTCACGTGCACGATAGCGGTGAAAACGCTCAAAGATCTGGTGATCGGTATAACAAAGAATTTTTAATGTTTGATCAACAAAACCCTGTCGAAGTGAGAACTCCAGCCCTTTATAAAGAAGCTCTGGATGGATTTCTTCAAAGATTCCCTGGAGTCGCTCAAGCTGCTTTGGCATTTCGGCTGCAATAAAATTGGTGAACCCCTGTGCCTGGTAATCGATGAGGTTGTTGGCCAGTAATTCAAAATTTTTATTGAAGGAGGACTGGGCTGAGGATGACCATTCAATCAGCAGTCCAGCCGGAAGGATAAACCGACTGCCGAACTCAATCCGTAGAAACTTTTGCGATAGAGCGGTAAAGGTGGTGTTATTATCGAACACCTGCTCAGGATTAAGTATTACCTGAGTATTGCTTTTAGCAACCAATTGAGAAAAGGTATCGATTGCCCGTTGATATGATTTCTGAATGACATCTTCAGTAAGTTGAACGTCCTTGAACCATAGTCGTGTGTCCGTTGAAATAAATTCGAAAAACGACTGACGCTCCTCCTGAATCAACTTTGTTTGAATGTTCGGGATAATATTGATGTTGGCAAGTGTGTCTACAGAAAGCTGAGATCCCGGATCAAAGGACCGGATGCTTTCAACTTCATCGCCAAAAAGTTCAATACGGTAAGGCAGTTCATGCGCAAATGAAAAGACATCAATGATTCCGCCTCGCACGGCAAATTGCCCGGCCTCATAAACGAAGTCAGTTTTTTCAAAATCATAACTGTGAAGAAATTCTTCGAGAAAGGGAACATCAAGCTTTTGGCCGGCCTTCAGTGTAAAGGTGTTCGATGCCAGTGATCGCTTGTTGATAACTTTTTCTGAAAGTGCCTCCGGATAGGTTACAATTATTTCAGGCAATGTTTTATTGGCCAATTGATTCAACACTTCTGCCCGCATGAGAATGTTAGCGTTTTCTATTTCTTCAAACTCATACGGTCGTTTATACGACATGGGAAACAGGAGAATTTCCCTGCCTAGCAGGCTTTGTAGGTCGTTTTGAAAGTAAGCGGCCTCTTCCTTGTCCTGAAGAACGATGATATAATCTTCCGGGAAGTGCGTATAACAAGCAGAAACTATTAGTGCATCCAGGCTGCCCGACAGGCCCTTTACCCGGATATTTTTTTGATTGGACGTACGAATCCCCTCGGCAAGGGTCTGAAGCAGACCATCCGTGCAGTATAGATTAACAAAATCAGTCGCCCTCAAAACAGTCTGCAGATCGTGGGGCAAAGGTAACCAGGGGCAACTCCCTATTGCAAAAGAGCCGTATAAAAATTCTTACTTTTAACGGATGGATCGGGTGCGCTTATTTTTTTTGTTGATGAGTCTGGCCAGCCTGCTCTTTATGGCACTCGGACTTTTTAAACCCTGGCTGCTTCTGTGGTGGGAAGATGTACAGAATCGCAGGAAGGTGATAAAGGTATATGGAGGCATTGCAATGTTGAGTTATGCCGTATATGTACTTCTCTCGTTCTTTCTATAAAGGCATTATTGTATTCGGGCAGCAACGATGGTTTGCCTTCCCTGTACCGTAGAACAGGCAATCAGGTATTGATCGCCACCATCCTTTAATCCCACTTTCTTCTTTAAATGTTCTGCGCTCATCGGATAATTACGAGTAATAACATTTCCTTTTCCATCAGCAAAAAATGGGCTTATCGATTTCTTATCAGCTTTTACCATTGTCACTACTCTAAAAATGCGTCCTGGAAAATCAGGAATCAATACCTTACTGGTATAGAGGTGTGTATTGGGATGAAGCTTAAAGAGGCCATATCTGTTTCCAACAAGAGCAAAAGCCCCGGCTTTTAAAATGGAAGCATTGGGCTCGTAGATATACGTCAAGGGCTCCGAAAATTGTGATTCAGATGTTTGCTCCTCATAGCGCGTAAATGAAAATGTAGCTTGAGCCTTACCCGACAGGTTTAGGGCATGGATTTCAGGTAACTTTTTTGAATTGGCCCGGCAGAGAAAAAGGACCTCCTTGCATTCATTACTTACCGAAAGTATATAAACATCCGTTACACAGGATAATTCAGAAAGACCTTGCTGAATGTCTAACAGTGGAGAAGTTTTTATCAGCATTACGGAAGTCAATCTGAAAATTGATTCCTGAAGTTTCGTTACATCGGGTACACAATCGGAAAGGCGGTGCACTTTTTTACTGGCCGAACTTCTTCGGGAAGGATCGATGAAAATAAAGTCAACGTTACATTGAGAAGTATTTAGAAATTCTTCTGCTGTTGTTGAATGGTAGGAAATGGCAGTTGCTCCAAGCCGTTCGTGATTGTGTTTCGCAATGGTCAGCAGCTCAAGGTTAGGCTCAATGTAATGAACCTGCCGACAAAGTGAGCTGAGATAAAAGGAGTCAATGCCCAGCCCTCCGGTCAGGTCGGCACAAGTTTCAGGATGGCTCTTTAGTGCATTTCTGAGAATCATTGTTTTTACTTGTGCAGTAGCCTCGGATGAACTTTGCTCCAGATTAATCGAAGGAGGGTAAACAATTCCTTCAGTACTGAAATAGGTTGGAAGTTTATCTTTTGCTTTTTTTCTTGCCTTAAGCTGATTGGCGATAACGGAAACGGGTAAACCCAGCACCGTTTTATTTTGAAGCACAAGTGCTTTTTCATCTGAATGTTCATGATCGCGCAGAAACGCCTGAACTTCTTTTGATGCGATACGGTCGATCACCGGGTTACGTGGAAAGTCCGGATAATATCCAGAAAGGTTTTTTCAAAGCGCGGGTATTCAGTCTCAACGGCAATTCCGTTGATGAAGTAGAGAACATCATTTTTTAAGATCAGATAGAACAAATTATTAATAATGGCTGATTGAAATTTATTATTGGCTGTTCCGGAAGCGCCATAGGAACAAAGCGCCCATTGTGCCGAAAGGCCATTGATGGTTTCTTTACCAGATCGCAGCACAGTAAACTCAGGGTAATACTCCGGGAAATCAGTTTTGATATAATAGTCGAAGGCCTCTTGAAGTGTCAGTCCATTAGCCTCACCAATGCTGACACCAAGATATTCCTGCCAGACATCCTCTGCCCCTTCTTCCGGAGAGAACACATCAGTTATAGTTCCGTCACTTTTAGCAAACCATGTTGAGGGGTAGGAAAATGTAAAGTGCGCTTCAGTATTTTCTGCCACTTGTTGCTGTGCCAAACCTTCTGATAAAGTGAACAGGATAAGTATGCCAGTTAAGAGAACCTTCATAGTTGAACCTAAAGTAAGAGAAAAATTAACGGTTGAAAAATAATACGGTAAGATCATTCCATCAAAGTAAAAAGTATAGAGTAATTTGTTCGCAAAATGACAGACCTTATAGTTATCGGTGGTGGTGCAGCAGGATTCTATGGTGCGCTACATACTGCGGAAAAAAATCCGGAGCTTAGCATCGTTATTCTGGAAAAATCATCAAAGCTGCTTGCAAAGGTTGGTATATCCGGAGGGGGGCGATGTAATGTTACACACCACGAGTTCAATCCGGCCCACTTAGCCCACCACTATCCACGAGGAGAAAAATCGCTTAAGAAACTGTTTAAACTATACCAGCCAGAAAATGTTGTCGCGTGGTTTGCCGAAAAGGGTGTAGCGCTTAACGTTGAAGATGACGGCAGAATGTTTCCGGTTACAAATACCTCACAAACGATTATCGATTGCTTTTTAAGTGAAGCGCGAAAACACGCTATTCGAATAGAACTCAACCAGTCCGTTGCTAAACTTGAGCAACTTTTGGATTACTTCAAACTAACAACTACAACAGGCGAATCATTTCTTTGCAGGAACGTGTTGGTTGCTATTGGGGGTCACCCACAACGCCATGCCTATCAGTGGCTGGAAGAAATCGGACACACTATAACACCATTACTTCCTTCACTCTTCACCTTCAACGATCCACACAAACGATTGGCCCATTTAATGGGCGTTTCGGTTAGTGATGCTGTTGTAAAAATTGAAGGCACAATATTTTCTCAGCAGGGCCCGTTGCTGATTACGCATTGGGGCCTTAGCGGACCGGCAGCAATCCGACTCTCAGCATGGGCCGCCCCGTGGCTGCATGATAAAAAATATGAGTGCACGCTTTTGGTAAACTGGATCGGCACCAAAAAAGAAGAGGTGTTACGAATGGAATTTCTGGATGTAAAATCAGCTAAACCTAAATTGAAAATTCTGTCCAATCCACTGTATCAGCTTCCCCAACGTTTATGGCAAGCATTATGTTCAGAAGCAGAAATTCACGAACAACTGACATGGGGAGACTTAAGTTTAAGACACCTTAACAGGTTACTGGAAAACCTTATTCGGTTTAGGTTTACCATTAAAGGCAAGACTACATTCAAAGAGGAATTTGTTACCTGCGGAGGAGTCGATCTTCAGGAGATAAATCCCGAAACCATGGAGAGCAGAAAGATCAAACACCTTTACTTTGCGGGCGAAGTTCTTAACATTGACGGAGAAACGGGTGGCTTTAATTTTCAGGCCGCATGGACTACCGCCTGGATTGCAGCACAGCAGATCGGTGAAAAATAAAAAGCCGGAAAATCTTCCGGCTTATACGTTTTGGAAACCTCATATAGGCTAATAGACTAGACTTTTTTCCAACATAAACTCGGCAATCTGAACCGCATTGGTGGCAGCGCCTTTACGCAGGTTGTCCGCTACAATCCAGAAGTTTAAGGTATTGGGTTGTGACTCATCTCGTCTGATCCGGCCCACAAAGACCTCATCCCGTCCATGTGAATTGATGGGCATTGGATAGATGTTGTTTTTTGGATCGTCCTGAACAATAATGCCCGGGGTGTTGGCCAGTATCGAACGTGCTTCACTGCATGTCAGTTCATTATGAAACTCAACATTCACAGCTTCAGCATGACCCCCAATAGTGGGCACTCGTACGGCTGTTGCCGTCACACCAATACTGGTATCACCTAAAATCTTCTGTGTTTCGTTCACCATTTTTAATTCTTCCTTGGTGTAGCCATTATCCTGGAATACATCAATGTGCGGAAGCGCATTCAAATCAATATTGTGCGGATAAACTTTTACTCCTACCACGGAGGAGCGCTCGTCCATCATTTGTTGAACTGCATCTTTTCCTGTTCCGGTCACCGATTGATAGGTAGAGACAACCACACGTTTCACTTTGTATTTAGCGTGCAGGGGAGCAAGTACCATTACCATTTGAATGGTGGAGCAATTCGGATTTGCAATGATGCGATCATCACTGCTTAGTAATGATCCGTTGATTTCCGGAACAATTAACTTTTTGGTGGGGTCCATCCGCCAAGCAGACGAGTTATCAATTACGATGGTGCCCATCTCGGCAAACCGAGGAGCCCATTCCAGCGAAGTGCCACCCCCGGCAGAAAAGATTGCTATATCAGGGGCAAGTTTACAAGCCTCGTCAATACTCTTAACCAGGTATTCTTTTTCTCTGAACGTAATGGACTGGCCAACGGACTTGGCAGAGGCCACCATATAAAGCTCATCAAACGGGAAGTTGCGTTCTTCTAATACTTTCAGAATCTCTTGTCCCACCAGCCCCGTGGCTCCAACTACTGCTAATTTCATACGTAAAAAATCATTGATTAAAGCTTGCCCGTAAATGAAAGATCCATACGGTTGGGCAAAAATAGTATTTTTGTTTACAGGCTTAACCATGAAGTCCCGAATTAAAATTGCGCCCCAGCACCGCACACGTTTGTTGTGTATACCCGGGTTTACACTTTGGGTCCTTGTTTTATTCTTTTTGGTAGTATCGGATCCATTATATGCACAATTCACGGATAACTTTTCAGACGGAGACTTTACCAATAACCCAACGTGGAATCCGGATGATGATGAAAACTGGATTATTGATAACGGTAGGCTCCGTTCCAATTCATCAGTACCCAACAGTTCTTTCTTTATCTCAACCCCATCAACGAAAGCTTTAAATGCCCAATGGGAATTCTTCACCCATCTCCAGTTTAATACATCGGGTAACAACTATGTGGATGTTTACCTGGTTTCGGCCAATCAAAACCTGAATGCCCCCGGCAACAACGGGTACTTTGTTCGAATTGGTGGCGCGCCCGATGAGATCAGCCTGTATAAAATTGTAAACGGGGCTGTGTCAATCATAATAAATGGAACTGATGGTATTACGAATTCGTCCAACAATGTACTTCGGATAAAAGTCGTGAGGGATGCAAATGACCTGTGGACACTTTCTTATGATGTAACCGGGACCGGAACAGATTATTTCGATGAACCTTCTGAACAGGACAATACATTTTCTTCGGGTAATTTTTTTGGCATCCTCATTAGACAATCAACCGCAACATTTTTTAACCGTCATTTCTTCGATGACTTTTATGTTGGCGATATTATTTTCGACACGGAGCCCCCGCTTATGGTATCGGCCGAAGCATTATCATCAACAGAACTTGTAGTACGATTTAATGAACGAGTAGATCCGTTAACAGCTCAAATTAATTCTAATTATTCCGTTAATAATGGAGTGGGAAATCCCATAAACACTGTTCTTCAAGCGGATAACCGAACGGTGCGCCTGATGTTCACGAATCCATTTCCAAATGGAATCACGTGTAGAGTAACGGCCGCTGGTGTAGAGGATCTGTCGGGTAACGCTACGCTATCAGCTATGGCAGACTTCTTCTTTTTTGAGCCCCTCCTGGTTCACTATAAGGATGTAATTTTTACCGAACTGTTTCCAGATCCCAATCCTGTTATCGGGTTGCCGGAAGCAGAGTTTGTAGAAATTTATAACCGAAGTGCGAA
Source organism: uncultured Roseivirgaceae bacterium (assembly GCA_964501015.1). Lineage (GTDB taxonomy): Bacteria > Bacteroidota > Bacteroidia > Cytophagales > Cyclobacteriaceae > UBA2336. The sequence goes on from CAZCRJ010000003.1 coordinate 13,773, forward strand.
CCCGGTAACTTTAGCGGGGTGGAGGTTTTCAGACCCCTCTTCAACAGCGACTTTACCTCCCTATATTTTGATGCCGGGCGCTTATGTGATTATTACACCCAACTCTTCCGCTGCTGCTTTTTCAAGTTTTGGTCCGGTGCTGGGGGTTTCCAATTTTCCGACTCTGAATAATGGAAGCGATGACCTTGTGTTACGCGATGCCTCCAACAACCTGATCGACTTTGTTAACTATACGGACGCCTGGTATAAAGATGACGATAAGCGACAGGGCGGCTGGACACTGGAGTTGATAGATGTTGATAACATTTGTGCGGAGGCAGATAATTGGGTGGCATCCGAACATCCTTCGGGTGGAACGCCCGGTCAGGCCAATTCAGTAAAAGCCAATAAACCGGATTTAACCGGGCCGAAATTAGTATCGGCAATACCCATTTCCTCCACCCAGATAAAGCTTGTGTTTAATGAACGATTGTCAGAAACACTCCCCTCTTTAAGTAGCGTAAGTTTCTCCCCTGGTATTTCAATATTATCTATTGTCTTTGCAAGTGCAACGTTGCGTGAACTTCTTGTGGAAATAGAAATACCTGTACAACCAGGTATTACTTATACGGTTAGTGTTGTGGGGATACGTGATTGCAGCGGTAATAGTATTCAGGATAATTTCAGAACAGTACTGTTTGGTTTGCCAGAAGAAGCTGCTCCCCATGATGTGGTGATTAATGAAATACTCTTTGATCCGCGACCATTCGGGTTCGATTTTCTAGAGGTATACAATCAATCATCAAAATACATTAACCTGAAAAACTGGGGCATTGGCAATTTTTTGGAGGGAGTCGCCACCAACATAAGGAGTATAACATCGGATGACTACTTACTTGCCCCTAACTCTTTCCTTGCCTTTACAGTAGATCCACTAACGATTAAATCTCATTACCCAAACGCCAATGTGGCAACACTGGTAAGGGTAAATGCATTACCATCCTTTCCTGATAATGCAGGAACCTCATCCCTTGTCAATGACCAGGGTGAAGTGATTGATTATTTTGTATACTCAAGAGAGTATCATTCCGTATTTCTTCGCGATAAGGAAGGCGTTTCCTTAGAACGCCTGTATGCAGATCGGCCAAGTAATGATCCCGGCAACTGGAAATCAGCAGCATCAACTGCTGGTTTTGCCACACCGGGTTACCGCAACTCAAATGCATTGGATCGACAGCCCGTGATAGGTGAAGTTAATATTGTACCCGAAATATTTATTCCCCAGTTTGGTCAGCCGGATTTTACAGAAATACGGTACAGCTTTGAACAAGGCGGAAAGGTGGCGAATATAAAAATACTGGATCATCAAGGTCGCGAGATCCGGTTACTGGCCAATAATGAAACACTCGCAACAGAGGGATTTTATCGCTGGGATGGAGATCGGGATGATGGTTTTAAAGTCCAGCCAGGCTACTATGTTGTTTGGTTTGAAATCTTTGACGTGTCTGGTGTTGTGGAAACATATCGTAAACGTGTAGTGGTCGCTGCGCGGTATTGATCAACTCTGGTGGATCTTTCTCATAGTGCATGTAAACTACTGCAACCAAAGATTACCGTGAAGTATAAAATTTCCATCGGGTTGTAAAATTTTCGGGTAACGATTGATTCGTCAATATTGCGCGCACCATCACCACGGGCATACAGAAATAGCATCAAAGGGTAGTTGTTCCTTTTGCTCTGGTATTCCGTATGAAATGCCTTCATACGCTCCCTTCGCTCGGGGGAACCTGTTACGAAATAGAACCGGTTTATACTTCCACGATCAGTTTCGTAATGGACAAGCAGCTCATGGACCTCATTGGTTTGAAGCGGCCGCGAAGGCTGAGCAAGAAGCCGAAAGCCTACAAGGAAATAGAAAAGGAGCAAAAATGGCTTTTCATGGACGTGGTGTTGATTAAGAATTCCTTCATCAGAAAACTGATCATTTATTCTCGTCTTGGTATAAATATAGAATTAAGTTTAAAAAATGAAGCCGCGCGCGCTGATGACAATTGATGCTTAAGTAAGGGCTTGGTAATATATGCTCCTATATTTTTTGTTTTACCCCCCACCCCGTATTTTTGCGCGTCCGAAAAGGGCCGCCTGCAACGACTTTAGACACGCGGACGTAACTTTTTAAAAAGCGAAGATTATGGCAAAGACCAAGAAAACAGGTAAAGCAGCGAAGAAATCTCCTGCTAAGGCCAAAAAGGTATCCCCTGCAAAGGCTAAGAAGGTTGTGAAAAAAGCAGCCAAGAAAGTTGTAGCGAAAAAGGTTGTTAAAAAAGTTGTAACAAAGAAGCCTGCTAAAAAAGTGGTGGCAAAGAAAGTAGCTAAACCTGTTGCTAAAAAGGCAGCTAAGCCTGTTGCAAAGAAAACGGCCCCGAAGGCCCCAGTAAAGCCAGTTGCCAAGAAGAAGGAAGTTAAGGCCACCATTAAACCAGTGGTAGCGCCTGCGCCTGCACCTAAAAAAATTGTAGCTGCGGTGAAAACTGTAGAGCGAGCACCAGTACCATCTGTTGCCTTTTTCCCTCCGCTTACCCAGCGCCCCATAGCGCACAAACCTGCCCATAAGCCAACTGTTTCTGATGATAAGACACGGTACTCTGATTCTGAATTGAAAGAGTTTGAAGCGTTGATCTATGAGAAACTGGAAAAGGCGCGTAACGAATACAAAATATTAAAAGAAACCCTTAACCGTAACAACGATGAAGGAACTGACGCCACATCAGGAGGAAACACTAAAGTATTAGAAGACGGAGCCGAAACTGCAGAGAAGGAAAACCTAAGCCAATTAGCGGCCAGGCAGCAGAAATACATTACCAACCTGGAAAACGCCTTAGTGCGCATTAAAAACGGAACGTATGGCATTTGTTCCGTAACCGGAAAGCTGATCCCGAAAGAGCGCCTGATTGCTGTACCACATACAACGCAGTCAATTGAGGCCAAAATGATGAAGAAAGATTAATGTATGGTTTAAGCAACCGGGCCAAACGGGGGCGAATCAACCTTTAAAAACAATTGAATGGATTTCCTCCAAAACCACATTGAAGCATTGATCTTCTGCTCCCCCACGCCAATAAAGCTGGTGGATATTAAAACATGCCTTTCTGAGATGTTTAACGCAGATGTGCCGGAGGAGGACATTATTAATGCCATTCAACGGCTTGAAGAAAAATTTGCATCTGAAGAATATGCTTTTCAGATAAATAAGGCTGCTGGCGGATACCAGTTCTTAACCAAACCAGCCTACCAGGCCAGCATTGCCATATTGCTGAAGCAGCAATCCAAGAAGAGGTTATCCACATCAGCCATGGAGACGCTTTCCATTATTGCCTATAAGCAACCCATTGGTAAGCCGGAAATAGAAAACATTCGCGGAGTAAACTGTGATTATGCCATTCAAAAGCTGCTGGATAAAGGGTTGATTGAAATAAAAGGGAAAGCCGAAACCATAGGCCGCCCCATGCTTTATGGCACCTCTGCCAAATTCATGGAATATTTTGGGATCAATGATCTGGTAGATCTGCCGGTACCTAAAGATTTCTCAGGCGAAATAAATGTAATAGGCGAAAGCACCGATTTAAAAGAGACTGATGGCCAAGCGTGATTCATCCGGCCCTCCAAAAGGAAGACGTGGAGCCTCCAGGTCAGGCGGTGCCACCGGTAAGGGGCGTTCAACCGCAAAACCCGCCTCCGGCAAACCAAGATTTAGTTCATCCGGGCCCAAACGAAAGGACGACAGTTCTTTTGAGGGTAAAAAGAAATTTAATAAAGGCGGAGCATCATCTTTTCGGAAAGATGACAGGCGCCCGCCTTCACGGGATGAGTCAGGGGAAGGCAAAAGACCTGCATTTGGAAAAAGTGCGCCTCGCTCAACACGCCCCTACCCGAAGCGGGAAGAAGGAAGCGAACCCAGAAAAAGATTTTCTTCATCACGCGATGAATCGGGTGAAAGTAAGCGACCAGCTTTTGGAAAAAGTGCGCCTCGCTCATCACGCCCCTATCCGAAACGGGATGAAGGAAGCGAGCCCAGGAAAAGATTTTCTTCTTCACGCGATGAATCGGGTGAAAGCAAGCGGCCTGCATTTGGAAAAAACGCGCCACGCTCCCGACCCTATCCGGCAAAGGAAGATGGAGACGAACGAAGAAAACGGTTCTCCGACAAGCGCGATGAATCGGGCGAAGGAAAAAAACCATCATATAATAAAAGTGCACCTCGTTCAAGTCAGGAAGAAGGAAGCGACCGCAAGAAGAAGTTTACCAAAACAGGTACAGGCAGTTTTTCTCCAAAGCCCAGGCAGCGTGATGAAGATGGTGAGCCAAAAGGACGCGGATTTTTTAATAAAAACTCATTCAAAGGTCGCCCCAGGCGTTATACTTCCAAGAAACAAGAGGCACCAACAATAGCCAATCAAACAGGGAAAATCCGACTTAATCGCTACATCGCCAACAGTGGTGTTTGCTCAAGACGCGAAGCAGATGAACTGATTAAAATGGGATTGGTTACCGTAAACGGAAATGTGATCACCGAAATGGGATTCCAGGTAAGTCCGCGTGATGAAGTACGGTACGAAAACCGGATACTGCGTGCAGAGAAACCTGTTTACATTTTAATGAATAAGCCAAAGGGCTATCTCACCACAACGAAAGATCCCCAAGAACGCAATACAGTTATGCACATCATCGGAAATGCCGTGAAGGAACGTGTATATCCTGTAGGCCGGCTAGACAGAAATACAACAGGGCTGTTGATGTTTACCAACGATGGTGAACTGGCAGATAAGCTAATGCACCCTTCCAACAATGTGAAGAAAATCTATAAGGTAGAACTTGACCGTGCACTTACGAAAAATGATTTCCAGAAAATAGTGGATGGAATACAACTGGAAGAAGGACGCGCCATGGTGGATGACTTAGCAATTGTTTCAGATGACAATAAGACTGTGGGTATTGAAATTCACATCGGATGGAACCGGGTGGTACGAAGAATTTTTGAGCGCTTGGAATATGAAGTTGTGAAACTCGACCGTACCGTATATGCAGGGCTCGATAAAAAAGACCTTCCCCGCGGTCATTTTAGATACCTGACGGAAGAGGAAATCATACGACTTAAACATTATAAATAAGCAATATATATTTTAGAAGTGTTGCTCATGAAAAAGCCTCCTGCAGTTAAACAGGAGGCTTTTATTTTATGGTACAAAAATGTGGTGACGGAGGGAATGCTGACGCTTCGGTCAGCATCCTGACTGGCGTAGCCACGTCAGGGTTGAACCCACAAGGGCTGAATAGATATCTGATCTGAAAGGGGTGGATATTTTTTGATGAAATCGATTAATCGGTCACTCGAAAGGTTTTTGAGTTTACACTCAAGCGCGAAAGCTTCTTGCTTGGAGGATTTAGTAGTACACCACACCAGATTCCATGGCCCAAACTTTTTAGAATAGGTTACTTTTCCGGAGTTATGTTCGCTCAGTCTTCGCTCAAGGTTATCAGTATGCCCTTTATAGAAAGAGTGATTAACTTGGCTTTGCAGGATGTAGACGAAATAGACCATAAAAAAACCCCAGCAAATTACTGAGGTTTTTTGTGGTGACGGAGGGAATGCTGACGCTTCGGTCAGCATCCTGACTGGCGTAGCCA
>CAZCRJ010000004.1:0-18218 GCA_964501015.1 uncultured Roseivirgaceae bacterium
TATATTCTTTATGCATTTGAAGACAAAAACAAGAATCTGATTGTTGAAAGTAAAACCGAAGTATATGGATTCATAGGAACCCCTGTCGTTCTGGATTCCTCAAACCTTGATATTGATCTGCCTGTAATAAAATTAGACACCCGTCCTTTTAAAATTATTGTTGCTAAACCACTAGCTACGTATTTCAACATCCGGCTATCCAAAGGATTTTCTTCATATTCTTTAAAAAGTACCGGAGAAAAGATAATGTTCTACTCACAACCAGAAGACGAATCAACCATAAAGATTTATAATACACTTAGCAATCAAGATAGTATCGCCTTCCATTTTCATGCAACTGACAGTATCCACACTGCCATCGATACCGTACTGTATCTTAAATTTGAAAAGCGAACCTCAACTAAAGATAAATTCTCATCTAAAATTGAAGACACTAAATTCCTAACAAGCTCATCGTTGCTAACGTCAACTATTACGTTTACTAAACCTGTTCTATATACACATATTGATAGTATTTATATCCAACTCGATTCAGTTAACTTCATCCGCATTGAAGCAATCGATACCTCCTGGAATACCTATTTAACAAAACTGACGATTACCAAAAAACTACCCAAGGAAACTGATTTTTCCTCATCAACTCAATCTTCCTTAAGCAGATCAGCAAAAAGCGAATCGGTAAAAAAGGAAGAAGGGGAAAAGATTACGCCAGTCTACAATCAACTGATCCTGCCAACGAATACATTTATTTCCATTGAAGGAGATTCCTCAGCCGCTAACACCTCTACTATTCAAACCGTAAAACCTGAAAGCACAGGTGTTCTTTTGGTTGAAGTTAGATCAAGTGAAAATATTATCGTTCAACTTGTAGACAAGAGCAATAAGATAATAAATCAATCCAAATCTACAAAAGCACGGTTTGATTACCTTTTACCGGGTGATTACCGGGTTCGGGTCATTATTGATAAAAACAACAACGAAAAATGGGATCTTGGTAATTTTTACAGAAAGGAAGAACCTGAACCAATTGTTTATTACCTGAACGAAAAAGGGATTTCTACCATTACTATAAAAGCCAATTGGGAGGTGGGTCCTTTGTTTATAACTCCTTAAATACATGTTGATAACTAATGAAAAATATGATCAAAATCTCAGAATAGGCTTTTACAAAAGAAATGCTGTATATAATGTTTATTAATACGGTTTCCTCCCTCCGTATTAACATGTAATTTTATAAACAATAAACTTATACACAGCGATACTTGATGTGGATAACCCGGGTAATCCATTGAACCTGAAATAACTATAAGTACCAAGTAAATGACGAAAATTCCACACTCCTAAATCGCAAAAAGTTATACACATATCCACATGGCTAACAGTAATTATAAAAAATATAAAATTTTAGTATTAATAATAAGCTTCGCCTGCTTTGTGGATATCCATCCCGTATTATCACAGAATCCAAATCAGAACGAAATTCAACTGGCAAATGAATATCTTCTAAAAGGTGAAAAACTGAAGGCCCTTGAACTATATCGTGATTTGGCGAAAAATGATGTAAACATTCCCTTTATTCACAATAACTATATTAACACGATGCTCGACCTGGAGGCGGGCGAAGAGGCACAAAATTATTTGAAACGAATTTTAAGGAAGGATCCGGAAAATATTCAGTACAAGGCAGATGTTGGCCTGGTCTATGTTCGGATGGGGGATTTGGCGCGTGGTGATAAATATTTTAAGGATATGATTTCTGCGTACAAATCAAACGTATCCCGAATCAAGCAATTATCCGACTACCTTTCCAGTAAATCCTTATCGGAATATTCTATTCTGGCATTATCAGAATGCAGGCAAGCTATTGGTAACCCCAATCTTTTCTCCCTGGAGCTGGCCATGCTTTACCGCATAAAGGGTGAAAAGGATAAAATGGTGCAGGAATACCTGAATTATGTAACGCAGAGTTCAGCAAATGCGCAATATGTTAAAAATGTAATGCAGGCATTACTGACCAAACCAGACGAGCTGGAAAGTCTTGAGAAAATTTTATACGAGCGCATTCAAAAAAATCCCGACTTGGATGTGTATTCCGACTTATTAATCTGGGTCACGCTTCAACAAAAGAATTTTTATTCCGCATTTATTCAAGCGCGGGCTTACGATAAGCGATATAAGAAATCGGGTGAACGGTGTATGGAAGTTGCGCGAATTGCTTTGGATAACGAAGATTATGATAACGCCCTTCGGATTTATGCGTACGTATTACGCGAATATCCAGCAGGCCCCTATTATCTTCCTGCACGATTGGGCATAGTTCGCTCACGCGAAGCAAGAGTTCGAAATACATATCCTGTAAAGCCTGACTCTGTTCGAAACCTGATTACAGAATACAGAAAATTTATAGAAGAATATAAAGACAATAGTAATGCCTTTGAGGCACAGCGTAGCGAAGCCTTATTGTATGCCAATTACCTGGATGAAAAAGAAAAAGCCATCGAACTTTTGACAATCCTTATTGAAAATCCCCGCACATCACTGCAGGTTAAATCAAAAGCGAAATTGGATCTTGGTGATATATACTTACTGAAAGGTGAGACCTGGGAATCGTCTTTATTGTATTCGCAGGTTGAAAAGGCGCTGAAAGAAAGTCCGATAGGGTACGAGGCAAAACTGAAAAATGCAATGTTATTTTACTACCGCGGCAATTTTCGACTTGCACAAGAACACCTTGATATTCTGAAAGAAGCAACCACCCGCGAAATCGCGAATGATGCGATGGAATTGAGCATGAGAATAAAAGAAAATATTGCTCAGGATACGTTAGGTGAGGCGCTGAAATTGTATGCATCGGTGGAGCTATTGTTGCACCAGAACAAAACCGATAAGGCGATTAAAATGCTTTCTGCAATAAAACAGGGTCGAGCACACTTATCGAAAGAAGAGGCCACACTTTCCAACATACCCTATGATCCGGCCCTTCCAGGAGATTCAGTGATAGTAACCTTTAGCAATTACACTATCCTTGATGACGTATACTGGCTGGAAGCTAACCTACGCCTTAAGTTTGGAGAATTTGACACAGCGCTTCGTTTGCTTCAGAAAATCCGTGAAGATTATCCGGATGACATTTTAGCGGACGATGCAAGCTTCCTGCAAGGTGAAATTTATGAGCGCCATCTGGCCGATAAGGATAAGGCTATGGAAATCTACCGCGAATTCCTGAATCAATACCCCGGGAGTGTATATGCAGCTGAAGCCCGCAAACGCTTCAGAACGCTAAGAGGTGATTTCAGCAGCCTGGATCAACCACAGCTTTAAAGGTTCAAACGCTGTTCCTGCCCAGGTTATTTTAGCTGAAAGAAGCACGGTTCACTCTGCACAAAAGTTCATTCACTCCGATTTATAACAAATCATTCCAATTCGTTAAAACAATTGGTCCATAGACGGGTTTTAAAGGTTGTTCAACAATTAATTGATAACCTTAAACAAAATAAAAATGGACCAAAACAAAAATTCGAAAACAACCTGGTTGAAAAGAGCCAGTGTTATGTTTCTAACACTGGTGATTCTTACAGTATCAATCACCGGTTGTAATGATGATGACAATAATGCAATGATGCCCACCGAGAGCATTGTTGGATTAGCGCAAGGGAACACCAATCTCTCAATTCTCGTTGCAGCATTAACCAAGTATCCTGACCTTGTATCAACCCTAAGCGGAACGGGTCAATTCACCGTATTTGCACCGACAAATGAGGCTTTTGCGGGTTTACTTACTGCTATCGGACAATCCAGCCTTGACGACATTCCGGAAGATGTTTTACGTGACGTACTAGAATATCACGTAATTGCCGGTACCGCAGTTAAATCCACATCACTTTCAAATGGTGATGTAGCTACTGTGGGTGGTGAAAATATTACCATTTCTATTTCAGGCGGTGTGCGCTTAAACAACGCCTCGAATGTGATCACAGCCGATGTTGAAGCAACAAATGGTATCGTACACGTAGTTGATGCAGTATTAGTGCCACCAACAATGCGTCCCATTATAGCAACAATTGTTGCCCCCGCATTCTTCAATAAGCAATTTACTACCCTGGTGGCTGCTATTCGCGCAGCATCTCCCGGTGTATTGACGGCTTTACTAGGTCCTGATAAGAAAACCTTGTTTGCGCCAACTAATGCTGCTTTTGCAGCAGCCGGAATTACTGCGCTTCCTGATCGTGCAACGCTGGATGCTGTTTTGACATACCATGTTTTGGCAGGTGAAGTAAGAGCAGCAGACATTGCTACCGGAAGCTCATCAGCAACAACCTTAGGAGAAAAAAATATTTATCTAAGCAAAGGCTCTGCAGGAGTGTTTATCAATGGAGCCACTAAAGTAACGACTCCGGATGTATTAGCCTCAAACGGTGTAATTCATATCATCGACAGAACATTACTTCCTCCTTCACAAACAATTGCTGAAATAGTGGTTGCCTCAGCTTCTGGATCAACTCCTCAGTTTACACAATTGCTGGCGGCAGTGGCAAAAGTTCCGGCATTACTCGAAGCTGCCAGCTCACCAGGAAATTTAACGGTGTTTGCTCCTACAGATGCAGCCTTCCAGGCTTTATATACTGCGTTGGGAGTAGCTGATATGAATGCATTAGAAGCAGCGATCGGAAACGAAAAGCTTGCACAGGTATTACAGCATCACATTGTAGGCGCCCGAGTTTTCTCATCTGATCTTTCGAGCGGCTCCGTAGCAACACTTAACCAGAGCATTACAGTCAACCTTACGAACCTAACCATAACAGATGCAATGGAAAGCAACCCTCCAGCAAACCTGGTAGGCTCACTGCTAAACATTCATGCAACAAATGGAGTAATCCATGTAATTGATAAAGTACTTATTCCAGAGGGAATATTGTAATAGGTTTTAGGTTGGGTTTTGAAGTCCCGCAATTTTGCGGGACTTCTTTATTTAAATGAATTATAATTATTAATATTCGTTACCAGAATATTATTCTTTCCTTCTCCGTATATTCTTAACTTTATCCGATACAATGTTAACCGGATGATGCATTAAATTCTGATAAAAATCAGGAGATTTTTGCCAACTACTTCAGATTTTTGCTGCGAAAACATTAAGAAAAAGGAGTATGAAGTTTGATAAAGTGCGCAATAAAGGTCAGGCACGGCTGTTTGAGAATAAATACCTTGAAATGCTTACCAAAGCCCACCCATTGGTGATCTGGGGAATATACATTCCTATTATTTCCTATTTATTGTATTACAGCCATACAACGCTTGATTATTCAACAAGCCGAGTATTCCTCACTTTTTTTGGCGGCATGTTTTTCTGGTCATTTTTTGAATACCTGGCGCACCGGTTTATTTTTCACCTGATACCCGAAACGGACCGTACCCGGAATATTGTTTACATCATGCATGGTAATCACCATGAATACCCGCGCGATAAAGAAAGACTTTTCATGCCTCCGGTTCCCAGCCTCCTAATCGCCTCATTTATTTTTGGTTTGTTTTATTTGATTATCGGCTTGCATGCTGTCATGTTCTTTCCGGGTTTTATGTTGGGTTACCTGATTTACGGTAGCATGCACTATGCTATCCACGCATGGAACCCACCGTTTAAATGGATGAAAGGATTATGGCGGAATCACCATCTTCATCATTACAAAAATGAACACCAGGGTTTTGGTGTTAGCTCCACATTATGGGACCATGTGTTCGGTACCATGTTTGACCTGAAAAACGAAAAGGAAGATAAGGAGAAAGTAAAAGAACTGATGTATTAACTAAGGCGACTTGTTCTTTCTTTTTTTCGTGCTTCGTTAATCATTAAAAACTCAGCGATATTTTCGGCATCTAACATACCTGCTAATTTTCCGGAGGTGAAAACAGGCGCTGCCGTTTTTCGTTTTGTTTGTAAACTCACCCACGCTTCCTCAAGCGGCATAGTAGCTTCAAGCGAAATAAATTCAGTACTCATAGAATCGGCCACAGGTTTTTGCGCTCGTCCTTCTCGCAGGGCACGGATTATTTCATCCCGACTTAATGTACCTACAACACCAGTATTATCAGACACAATAAAGTTTCTGTTTTGTGTTGCCAGCAACTGATCTACGGCATGCTCAATGGTATCGCTTGCCCGAAGCATCGCTACTTCATTCATGATGGCATCGGCCACCATAAATCCCTTCATTTGTGATTTGGCTTCGGCATGTTGAGCTTCGGCTTGCGCACCCAGAAAAATAAACACCCCGATAAAGATTAAAAATGGATTATAAAAGAATCCGATAAAAATGAAACCAACCGCCAGAAGCTGACCAAGAGTAGCAGCAATTCGTGTGGCCAACGCACGCTCAAATTTAAAGGATAGAAGCGCACGGAAAACACGCCCACCGTCCATTGGAAAAGCCGGAATCATATTAAAAACAGCCAGCCAAACATTTACAACCATTAGAGAGAAAAGGAAATTATGGTGGCTTAATCTGGTTAAATCCAATTGTTCAACTACATCAGGACCAAGTTTAACGAATGGATATAATAAAATCGCAATCACGATATTTACCATTGGCCCCGCCAGCGCAACCACCAATTCTTCTTTTGGTTTTTCCGGTATCGACTCTAGTTGGGCCAATCCGCCTATGGGAAGGAGTGTAATGTTTTTCGTCTTAATGTTATACCGTTTCGCGGCCAGCGCATGACCCAGTTCATGTAACGTTACACAGGCAAACAAGGTAAGGATGAAAAATACACTCCATAGGATATCAACCGTGCCCATGCCCTGCTTTAGGTTGATATAGACAATCCAGCCAATAAGAATCAAAAAAGTCCAGTGAACAAAAATCTGAATGCCGGAAATCCGACCGAGTGATAGGGAGTATTTCATGGTATTAAGATATCACTAATGAGAATGGAAGTTGATGATTTCTATCAGCGAATAGAAAAATTAATAAACGTCTCCAAAACTTTATTCACTTTTTCAGGCTGCTCGATGCTAGAACTGTGGCCCGCTCCTTCAATGATCTCAAGCACAGAACCATTAATCTGTTTATGAATTCGTTTGGCCTTTTCCGGTATGGTGGCCACATCTTCATCGCCAACAATGATTAATGTTGGCAATGCGATATCCTTTAACTCATGGTAAACCTCGTTCCGGTTTATCACGCCTTCCACAGAACGGGTAATGGATTTTCTCAACTTCAGAATATGCTGACGCCAATAAAAGCATTCTTCGGCACGGTCGGGATTTTCCAAAAATGTTTTCCCGAACAGGATGGGCATGATCTTATTGATTATGGGCTTGCTACCAGCCACACCAAAAATGAGGTTCAGGATTTTGTATTTGAATTTATTCGGTTCCACATCGGCTGATGTATCCATTAATGTCACGCTTTTCAATAAGGAGGGTTTTCGGGCCGCCAGGCGCATGCCAATAAAGCCCCCCATGCTTAATCCAACAAAGTGTACGGGCCCTAGTTGCAGATTTTCAATTAACGCAACGGCATCCAGGTAAAGGCTATCCATATCATACCCGGATTCTGTAACCTCACTTTGTCCCTGCCCGCGGTGGTCATACGCGATACATCGGTAACGCGATTTGAAATGATCGATTTGCGCACGAAACATTTCACCAGACAGAAGTAAACCATGGGAGAAAACTATGGTTTCGGTGCCGCTGCCCTCATCGATGTAGTACAAACTGGCATTGTTGCAATTAACGTATGGCATGAAGAATTAATTAAGGGTAAAAGTATTGTTCCTGTATTGTAAGTAATGATACCGTCACTCCGACCGCAATTCGGCATAGAATTTCCGTCAATAACATTTTCTTGGGGAAGCTGAGCCAATTCTCCTATCTTCCAAAAGTTAATGTAATTATTGCAGAGATGAAATCCCTGACTACGAATTTCCCTTTACTATAACACTTGTGTACAGGAGAATATAAATCGGATAGTTGAGAAATAACAATAACCAAACCACCCAATTATGAAGTACAACGGTTACCCTGTATACATGCGATATGCCATGCTGATAGTAATGGCAACACTATATGTTGCGTGTGATTCCCCTGACACCATAACCCTGGAAGATTACCAGCGTGCAGAAAAATTTCTGATTGTAAATACATCACCCTTGGTTTACGGAACAGTTACTGCCCAGACGTGGCAAAATAACGATGCTTTGCTTTACCGGACCTCGGTTGCCGGAGGCTTTGAGTTTAAGATCGCCAACCCACTATCGAAGGAAGTGACAATCGTTTTTGATCATGAAAAATTTGCCTCAAGCCTTGCAGCAGTTTCGGGCAAGGAAATAAAATCGCTTGACCTGCCCATTACTCAGCTTGTTCTCTCCGATGATGGGGAAATGCTAACTTTTAATCATGAACGTAAACGGTATCAGATTAAGCTGAATGATTATTCCATAGCCGAAACCAGTCCGCTTGGCTCCCCAATTGAATTCGTTTCTCCAAATGGAGTATTGGCAGCGTATATAAAGGATTACAATTTATGGGTGCGCGATCTGAAGACTGGCAAAAGGACCCAATTGACCTTTGACGGTAAAGAAGATTATGGATACGCAACAAATAATGCAGGTTGGACAAAAAGAGATTCTCCTGTATTATTATGGTCACCAAATTCCGATAAGATTGCAACGTTCCAACACGATGGCCGGGGGGCGGGTGAGATGTATTTATACAACACGCAGGTTGGCCATTCCAAACTGGAAAAGTGGAAATATCCTTTGCCGGGCGATAGCATTGTTTTCAAAATAGAGCGAGTTGTTATTCATCTCGAACCGAAACCAAAAGTTGTTCGCCTGAAAATGCAACCGGATTTTCACCGCTCAACAATCAGTGATCACATAGCTGGAAGAGACGGATCTTTCCTGGATGTGGAGTGGAGCGATGATGGATCCCAACTGGCATTTGTGTCCTCTTCACGAGATCATAAAGTCGCAAACTTACAGGTAGCAGACCCAAGCTCCGGAGACGTTCGGTCTGTTTTAGTGGAATCAGTGGAAACCTATTTTGAGTCAGGATACAACATGGTGAACTGGCACGTTTTAAAAGAGACAGATGAGGTGATCTGGTTTTCAGAGCGCGATAACTGGGGCCACCTATACCTATTCGACTTAAAAACAGGACAGTTAAAAAATCAGATTACGAAAGGAGAGTGGGCGGTGCTACAGGTACACCACATCGATAAGGAAAATTGGAAGATCTATTTCACAGGCTCGAACAAGGAAGATGGCGACCCGTATTTTCACTACCTCTACAGCGTAAACTTTGACGGAAGTGACTTAAAAAATCTTACACCTGAAAACGCCAATCATGTTATTACATGGTCAACCAGTAAAGCGTATTTTATTGATAGCTATTCTACACCAACCACTCCGGCAATCACAGTAATCCGAAACCGTAATGGGGAGGTGGTGATGAAGCTCGAAGAAGGTGATATTACGGAACTGGTGAATTCCGGATGGGTTGCCGCAACTCCGTTTAGCGTAAAGGCACGCGATGCCAAAACGGATTTGTATGGGTTGATGTATAAGCCATCCAATTTTAATCCAAAGAAAAAGTATCCGATTTTGAATTATTTATACCCGGGCCCACAATCAGGGAGCGTAGGGAGCCGTTCGTTCTCCCCGTCTCGTGGCGATAAACAGGCTGTTGCAGAGTTGGGATTTATTGTGGTGGAAGTTGATGCAATGGGCACACCGGGTCGCTCAAAATCGTTTCATGATGCCTATTATGGAAACATGGGCGATAACGGATTGCCCGATCAGATGGGAGCGATTAAGCAACTTGCAGCACAAAACGCATGGATGGATATTGACCGCGTAGGGATATGGGGCCATTCAGGAGGAGGATTTGCATCAACCGATGGCATTCTTCGTTATCCTGATTTCTATAAAGTAGCGGTATCGGGCGCGGGCAATCATGACAACAGAAACTATGAGGATGACTGGGGCGAAAAATGGCAGGGTTTATTGGTGAAGACAGAAGAGCCGGTAAATGTTCAAGAGGGAGAAAGCGTTAATCGGGAAATTCAGAAAGCACCTGCAGGAACAAATTATGATGACCAGGCGAATCAGCGGATGGCCAAAAACCTGAAGGGTAAATTACTGATTGCACATGGTATGATGGATGGAAACGTTCCGCCCACCAACACCTTATTAGTAGTTGATGCATTGATAGCGGCAGACAAGGAATTTGATATGGTGATTTTTCCCAATGCCGGTCATGGCTTTGGCAACTCCAGGTATTTCATGAAGAAACGATGGGATTATTTTGTGCGGCATTTAAAGGGCCTGGAGCCTCCCGCTGATTTTGTATTTGGCGATAACGTCAGGTAAAGAGAGGACACACTGCTTTAAAGATTTCCTCAATGTCATCGTTAACATGCATCGGGGAAATCCTAAAAGCGATTAGTACGCGTAAGTATGGACCCGAAAGAAATCGGCAGGAATCTTATCAGCTATCTATCGGGCACTGTTGTCGAAAAAAGAACCAGTGCCGTTAGTGGTGAACTGGAAGTGTGGTATCAATCTGGTAAGTACGTTTTGCATTCACCCGATGCAAACTATTCCTTCGATACGCTGCATAGCGTTTTTCAAAAGACATTTAAGAAGCTGGGGGTTAAAAAACGAAATCCAAAAAGTGTTTTGATTCTTGGTTTTGGTGCGGGTAGTGTGGCCGCGATTTTATGTGATGAATTAAAGCTTACGCCACAGATTACCGGAGTTGAACTCGATCCCGAAGTTATTGCACTGGCCAGAAAATATTTTAATCTCGACCGGTATCATCATCTTGAAATGCATTTTGAAGATGCCGTAGAATATGTAAAAGCATGTACTAAAACATTTGATCTTGTTGTAAGTGATGTGTTCATCGATAAAACTATTCCTGAAAATGTGATGACAGTCGAATACTTAAGTAGTTTATTACGAATAACAACTAAAGGGGGATTGGGAATGATGAATGTCATACTGGAATCAAAGGAGCAACGCACCCGACTGGAGAAAATCAGAACAGAAACAGGGACGATTGAAGCGAAAACAACGGTGCTTCAGGTGTCACCAATTAATCATATTCTTTACTGGAACGCCTGACACCGATTATCCCAATAAAGTGAGAATAGGGTTTGATCCAATCCATTGCTGCCGTGAGGGCACGCAAAGCAACAATATGATAAATATCATAGTCGTTCTTGATGGGGGTCATTCAATGTAATCAATACCCGAAATACCTTGTTGTAAAGTATCGGAGTTATGAAAAAGATATTGATCCCAACGGATTTTTCTGCCTGCGCAGAAAACGCTACCAGTGTAGCACTTGAAATTGCAAAAAGAGCGGGAGCGCATTTGGTGTTTCAACACTTCTTTCCGGACACATCGGGCAGCCTGCACACCTTAAAAGCAGATACCCAAAAAGATGCAAACGTGCAACAAAAGGAAGCGGTGGGTCGCGCTAAAGCGAAGCTGGATGAACTTGTTATTCGTGCGGAGCATCTTGGCCTAAAGGCCACTCCGCTGTTGGTGATGAATAAAGGAACAGACAAGATTGAAAATTATATTGAACCATTGGGAATTAATTTAGTGGTTATGGGTTCTCATGGGGCAACAGGAATGCGTGAGTTAATTTTGGGAACTCAAACACAACGCGTAGTTCGCCACGCAACTGCACCCGTATTAGTGGTAAAGCATAAACCAGATAAAATTGACTTCAATAATATTTTATTTGCTTCCACATTTCATGAAGATCCGTCACATGTACTTGATACACCTATAGCGCTGGCGTCATTATGGAATGGAACCATACATCTGGTATACGTTGGGCTGGAGAAAGACCAACTGACTAAGGCTCAGGTGCAGGAAAAAATGAATGTGATAACAAACCAATTTTCAATGGTATCATTTACGCATAATTTTATTGCCACAAATGATCCAGAATGGGGCATTAAGCACATGACTAAAGATATCGAACCAGATATGATTGCCCTTACTACGGAATTAAAAACAGGAGCATTTATCTTTTCCCACAGCCTTGCGGAGAACCTGGTTAACCACGAGACTTTGCCGGTGCTGATCATGAACTCAAAAAACTAAGCATCAGCCATTCCTCTTTTTTGTTCATAGGACTTATTTTTGGGAATGAAACCTCCTCTATTTCGTAAAGCTACAGACCTTCCCCCGGTAAAAGCGAAACCAGAAGTAGATATCGATTTACTATATGCCATACACCCGGAGTTATTACACGATGCCTACACCTATGTTCATATACACGTTCCGCGAACAATTGAAGAACTCCTGATACGCATCTGGAAAACAACATCGCTGGTGGATAAAACCTCTGGCCTTAAAGCCGGGCTAATTCATGCAGAGAATATTATGTTTGCACCACGGTGGACAATCGTTCCACGGCACTTTACCTATACATTTTTATTAGTATTCAACTCACTCCCCAAGTCCAGCCGGATGTTTGACCTGGTTGAGGAAATCCCTCAGCCAGGAGGATTCTATATTCCCAATATCATTCGCAATGAATCAGATGTTTACCATCTTGACCTAACGTTGTAAATTTTACAATAAGACCACCTTCTGAATAGGCATCTTATGTCATCATTCTGCCGTTCATCGATCAAGTGGTAATACCTCATGAAATCTTCATCAAAGCGTCTTTACTTTTTCATCCTATTTATGGAATGCTAGTCGGTCACAGGATAGTAACCGGTAAAACGATCAAGTAACCTAATAAGATGATGGATAAATTTATACTGCATTATTTGTTTATGGTTGGCAATGGAAATAACCTAAGAAGGCTGAATAAGGTTTTTCACGATGTGTTGCATTATATCGATAGAATATATTTCCCTGAAGAATATGAGATCGAAAAACGAATGCAGGAATTCAGGAAAAACGAGTCAGCCGGAAATAGCCATGCTTCGAATAAAGTCATACTTTAACAGTAAGAAATGGAACAAAGGAATGACCAATCCGCAGGATCCCTATGTAAATGCGAATTACCTGTGTATAGCTATTGAAGAAGAGTTAAGGCGACTGAATCGCTGGAGCGCCCCTTTACCTGATGAAACTTTTCATAATATGGGCGCATTTGGATGTAACACAATGGCATTCGAGCAATGGATTCAGTTCATCCTGATCCCAAGGCTACAGGAGATTATTGAAAGCGAGGGAGCTTTTCCGTCAGGCTCATCACTGGGCGATTATGGTATGCGTGTTTTTGATGGCGATCCGCATAGTCGGCAACTTCATCAGTTGCTGTATCAACTTGATAGTTTTGTTAACACGATGAACACCCGAAAAGCATCGCCACCCGGCCCGCCAACAATTTCAGTTGGTCAAGTGAGTTTGCCAGATGTAGTGTATGAAGTGATTAAGGTTTTACATGAATTTGAAGACGATGATCTGGAGAGTCAATTACAAACGTATGATATGTTTTTAGATCACTGCTCTCCCAACGTACGACCAGAATTAAGCGAGTTGTTAATGACAGCTGCAGACCGAGCCACAAATGATACGACACGCCAACGAATAGTAAAAGCCGCAACGACTGTGCTGCGGGGAGGAAAGGCAGCAGATCCAAACAGTCATGAAGAGACGATGACAAAATATAAGGACGAACACAGGAAGCATTTTCCTTCATCTGAATAGCATACCCGGAATGGGGAAACCCCTGACTAATTTTAGTGCAGTCTGCCGTATAATTTGGTGACCAAGAGATTTATGGTAACCATTTAATGATTTGTTTGTTAGTATCGCAGAAAAATTCCCTTTCTATGAAAACTCAAAACGTAAAATCCATACTTTATAGCGCCTTTCTGGCGCTGGCTCTAGCACTTTTCTTATTCGCGTGTGAAGATTATACTATGGATGATGGTGAATTCACCAACACCTCTGCTGTTTTTTTACTAATCGATGAGGAAAGTATTGACAATGGGAATGAGCCTAAAAATTTTTCAGAAACCGATGTAAACGATCAATTGGCTGACATTGGATTACGACAAACATTACGCTATTTCAAAGACAATGTTGGAAAGACAATTAAGCTATATACCGGTCAGGTAGGTGATGAGGGATGGTTTGCGCCTAAAACAATTCCAACTTCGTGGAAAAGTACAGGCCCAACAGCTAATGGTTTGGCCAACTACCTGGTTCCTGGGCCAAAACTGGGCGCTCCCGTACCGGATGATGATCGCGAAGGATTATTGGATGAAATTCCCAACGTTACACCCATTCGTGCAACAGGGTTAAAAATGCTTGAGGGATCCACGGTTTATGCCGTTGTATACGACAGTGACATCAGCATCAACTATTCTCCTCTGAAAGGAAACTTAATGGGTGCCAATCTTGGCATAGTGGCATTTGATGTAATTTCAGTGAAGAAAAGAACAGATGGATCATCCTCATCTTTGCCAGAGGTAACGATTAGAATACGCAAGGCGGAAGAGGTAGGCGCACTGCAATTAGTATTATTCGCGAATGCACCAACCCCAACCTCTTCATCCGAACCGTTTGATATCACCCCACCCACATCGGCACCTGCCATTAGCACCGTAGTTGCCGACTAAGATTGAGTGAAAAGGGTATCAGGATTGTTTTAGGGGTAAGGATTACCGAATATTGATTTAATAATTCGGTACTTAAAATTCTAGACAATGGCAGCAACACCATCCACCATGGTATCGCTTGGCAAACGCGCTCCGGCCTTTTCGCTTAGAGATGTAACAACAGGCAAAACAATTTCATTACCGGAAGATAAGGGGACGATTGCTACCGTGGTCATCTTTATCTGCAATCACTGTCCCTATGTGACACACATAAACCCCAGGCTGGTGAACATCGCAGCAGACTATAAAAGTAAAGACGTTAAAGTAATTGCGATTAGTTCGAATGATGTTCAGCACTATCCGCAAGATGGGCCGGAACAGATGAAATTAATTGCAGAGGAAAACCACTATTCATTTCCCTATCTATACGATGATTCACAAGAAGTGGCCCGTGCATATGATGCCGCCTGCACACCCGATTTATTTGTTTACGACCATGAACTAAAGCTTGTATACAGAGGTCAGTTTGATGACTCCCGCCCGTCAAACAACATTCCGGTTACAGGAAAAGACCTTTGTAGTGCATTGGATGCGTTGATTGAAGGAAGAGCCGTTTCCACGAATCAAAAAGCAAGCATTGGGTGTAACATCAAATGGAAACGCGGATAGTTTCGATTCCTGCTAAACTTCCGTAAATTCATAGCCACTAATCCTGTATGTTCTGGTTATGAAAACAATAATTTTTTATCTGTTAGTTTTTGCATCACTTGTAAGCTTTGCTCAACCAACAAACCCCTGGCGAATACTTTTTAATGGAAAGGATCTATCCGGTTGGAAAATTCTAAACGGTAAGGCAGCGTACGAGGTGAAAGACGGCATGATTATCGGCACTACCGTAATCAATGAGCCGAATTCCTTCCTGGCTACCGAAGAACTCTTTGGTGATTTTATACTTGAACTGGAATTCAAAATAGATGAAGGCACCAATTCTGGCATTCAGTTTCGCAGCGAAAGCAAACCCGACTATCAGAATGGGAGGGTACATGGCTACCAGTATGAAATTGATCCATCCGCCCGTGCGTGGACAGGAGGAGTTTATGATGAGGCTCGAAGAGAATGGCTTTACCCGCTTGACTATAACACTGAAGCCAAGCAGTCCTTTATGCCGAATGCCTGGAATACAGCCCGAATTGAATGCATCGGTAACACCATGCGCACCTTTGTTAACGGCAAAGCGGCCGCTCATTTGGTGGATGATGTAACATCCCGTGGATTCATTGCCTTACAGGTACATGCAGTGGGTAGTTTAGCAGAAGCTGGAAGAAAAGTATACTGGCGCAACATTCGAATACAAACAAAAAACCTCAAGCCCTCCGCATGGGACAATACCTATGTGGTTAATCTTATCCCCAACACAGTCAGTACGCAGGAACAGCAAAACGGTGTTCGGCTGCTGTGGGATGGCGCAACTACCAACGGCTGGCGTGGCGCTTACAAAAAGACTTTTCCTGATAAGGGGTGGGAAATAATGGATGGTGTACTCAGTGTACAGAAGTCGGGTGGAGGAGAATCAACGCATGGCGGAGATATTGTCACCATAGAAAAATACGGGGCGTTCGATTTACAATTCGAATTCAAACTCACTGAAGGCGCCAACAGTGGCGTAAAATATTTCGTGACCGAAAGTGAGGGGAATAAAGGATCAGCCATTGGTCTGGAATACCAAATACTCGATGATGCGAAACACCCGGATGCAAAGGAAGGTGTGGTGGGAAACCGAACGCTCGCTTCGTTGTACGATTTGATTCCGTCCGTGAAAATTCAACGTGGCTTGCACAAGATTGGTGAGTGGAACCACGGAAGAATTATTGTCTTTCCGGATAACCGTGTAGAGCACTGGCTTAATGGATACAAAGTGGTGGAGTATCAGCGTGGCACGCCCATTTATTACGCACTGGTGGCCCGGAGCAAATATGCTGTATGGGAAAATTTTGGCATGGCCGATCAAGGGCACATACTACTTCAGGATCATGGTGATGAAGTTTCATTCAGGAGCATTAAAATAAAAACGCTGGATAAATAACCACTATGGGAAACTCAAGAAGAACGTTTATTAAGAAGTCAGCCCTGGCAACAGCGGGAGTTCTGGCGTTTAGCGCAAAAAGTTATGCCCGTATTCTGGGAGCCAACGATCGGGTGCGTGTTGGTGTAATTGGTTTTTCCGACCGGTTTAAATATTCATTGCTGCCTGCGTTTTTGAATCACCGTAAGGAATTGAATTTTGAGATAAGCGGAGTATCAGACATCTGGAAAGTAAGAAGGGAAGAGGGGGAAATATTTTTAAAGGAGAAACTCGCATATGCTGTTAAGGGCTATCGCAACAACGAAGAACTGTACAACGCGAAACAATCCGATGCTGTCATCATCAGTACGTCTGATTTTCAGCATGCCTTACATACAATAGAAGCGGTGCGCGCAGGGTGTGATGCGTATGTTGAAAAACCGTTCGCGGAAACTATGGAAGACAACCGCGCAGCCCTGGAGGCTGTTAAGAAAAGCGGAAAGATTATTCAGATCGGATCGCAGCGAAGAAGCGGTGCGAATTACCACGCGGCAGCAAACTTTATTCAGGCCGGTAAGTTTGGCGCCATTACCATGGTAGAGCTTACCTGGAATGTAAATCAGCCGGGCCGTTGGAGACGACCCAACCTGGTGGAGCAAATGAAAGAAGCAGACACAGACTGGAAACGATTTATAATGAATCGGCCGTTCGAGCCCTTTGATGCACGCAAGCATTTGGAATACCGGTTGTTCTGGCCGTACTCTTCGGGCATACCGGGTCAGTGGATGAGCCACCAGATAGACACGATACATTGGTTTTCAGGATTGGAACATCCGCGGAGTGTGGTGGCCAATGGCGGCATATACATGTGGAAAGATGGAAGAAAAAACTGGGACACGATGACCGCTGTTTTTGATTACGGCCCATTGAATGATATGACCACAGGTTTTCAGGTAACGTTCGGTTCACGCATGCACAACGGTGAGGAACGCCCAACAGAAATTTATTATTCTAATGGGGGCGAGTTAAACCTGATCACCAATAAGGTAACGCCAGGCGGTGGACTTATTGAACAGCATGCAAAGGCAATGAATATGCAACCCAATTTACTGCCTGAGGTTACATTGGAAGACTCATCCATACAAACAATATCCAGCGCCAACACCGGTGGCGACATTAGCACCTCTAATCATATGCGCAACTGGATGGAGTGTGTGCGCAGCCGAAAGCAACCCCATGCACCGGTAGAGGCCGGCTACCAGCATTCCATTGCCTGCATCATGACCACCGCTGCTTCGCGCACAGGGGAGAAGGCAACATTTGACACGACAACCCAGGAAGTGATGGCGGGTGGAAAGGTTTTTAAATATTAAGGAGAGCACTGTCGCCCTGAGAAGGAAAGTGTTGTCACCCTGAGTATATACGAGTCATGCTTCGACTAAGCTCAGCATGACAAGAAGGCCCTGTCACCCTGAGCCTGTCGAAGGGTGCATGACAGGGAAATCTACTCATGCCGCAAAGACTCCACTGGATTCATGGTGGCCGCCTTGAATACCTTGTAGCCAATGGCC
>CAZCRJ010000005.1:0-18216 GCA_964501015.1 uncultured Roseivirgaceae bacterium
AGTGTGGAGTTACAAAATTATTTACAGGTGTGATGAATCTAAAATTGTAATTTCCAGAATATTTCATACCTCCAGAAACCCTAAAAAACTTCGTGGACTTTAGTTCTTCACTATATGTTTGATTTTCAACCCGTAACCCTTACGCCAAAAGCTGCAGGGGAAGTACGCAAAATCATGGAAACCAAAAATATTTCATCGGAGTATGGCCTTCGGGTAGGTATACGCGGAAGCGGATGTGCAGGCGTTTCCCTGATGATTGGTTTTGACAAGCAAAAAGATAATGATCAGCGTTATAGTGTAGAAGGCATTCCCATACTAATCAGTAAGCACCACACAATGTATGTGATCGGGAAACAAATTGATTTCTACGAAGGGGAGGAAGGAAGAGGATTTATGTTTACGGAAACAACGATTAACCCGGTTACAGAACCTGAAAAGTAACTTCCTGTATCCATCGCTTTACGATTAGCAAGATTCAGGTTGATTACCCGCTGATCAACCTGCTATTTCGCAGTATACTTTTACCTTTATGCTGGTGACACCACAGGAAGACCACATCAACTATTACCGCATTGAACAGGCCATTCACTACCTGGAAAAGAATTTCCAGCGTCAGCCCGATCTCTATGAAGTGGCAGAAGTTTCACACCTCTCCCCCTTTCATTTTCAGCGCATGTTTACCGAATGGGCAGGCATTAGCCCGAAACGGTTTTTGCAATTTCTTACGATCGACTTCCTGAAAGAAAAATTAAAGGAATCCAAAAACCTGGCAGAAGCTGCGGAAGCTGCCGGATTATCCGGCCAGTCGCGGGTGTATGATTTGTTTACCACGCTGGAGGCCGTAACACCGCAGGAATATAAACTCCATGGTGCTGGTATTCCGATTGACTATGGCGTGCATGAAACACCCTTCGGTAAGTGCCTGATTGGTGTTACTGAACGGGGCGTGTGCTGGTTGTCGTTTCTGCAACCGGATAAGGATGAAAAAAGTGAACTGGAAAACATGAAGGAACATTGGCACAATTCTGTCTTGCATCAGGATCAAGCGTTAACCAAAATCTTTGTTGATTCCATTTTTCACCGCAAAGACGGTGAGGCGCAAATGAAATTGCATGTGTTTGTTAAAGGTTCCAACTTTCAGATTAAGGTTTGGGAAGCATTATTAAAACTTCCGGTTGGATCAGTAGCTACTTACAAAGACATTGCCATACAAATTCAAAATCCGCAGGCCATGCAAGCAGTAGGTTCAGCCGTGGGTTCAAACCACATTGCCTACCTTATTCCGTGCCATAGGGTAATCCGGAAAGATGGAATCTTAGGAGAATATCGGTGGAGCTCCACCCGTAAAAAGAGCATGATTGGCTGGGAGATGGCCAAAGTTGAATTGTCCTGATGTATTATCCAGAGGGTTCATTCATAAAATAACTCACGTTGCATGCAACTTTTTGATGAACGTGGAGTATCTATAGGGTATTCCCAATCCAACGCTTATGCTTCGCAGCTACTTCAAAATTGCATTTCGTAATCTGATCAAAAACAAAGGTTATTCATTTATAAACATTGCCGGGTTGGCGACTGGAATGGCCGTTGCGCTGCTAATTGGGCTGTGGATCTGGGACGAACTCACCTTCAACCGTTATCATAAAAATTACGATCGCATTGCGCAGGTGTGGCAGCACAACCTGTACAATGGCGTGAAGCGATCGCAAGTATCCAATCCCTATGTGATGGCAGAGGAAATTCGTAACAACTTCGGCAGTGATTTTAAATACGTGTTGCAATCCACCTGGAACTTTGGCCGCATTCTTACGGTGGGCGAAAAGAAATTTAACAAGAGCGGAATGTATTGGGAGCCACAGGTTATTGACATGCTTTCTCTTAGGTTGCTGCATGGATCACCCGAGAATGCGTTAAAAGATCCCTACTCTATTATTTTATCAGAATCGGTAGCCAAAGCTTTCTTTGAGGATGCCGACCCAATCGGACAAACCATTCGCATCAACAACAAAAGTGATGTGAAGGTAACGGGGGTTTATGAAGATATTCCACACAGTTCCCATTTCCGTGAAATGAGTTTTGTGATGCCCTGGGATCTTTACCTGATCGAAAGCGAATGGATAAAAAAAATGGACAATCCGTGGGGTAGCAATTTTACACAAACATGGGCACAACTTGCCGATAATGCCAACCTGGAACAGGTATCAGCAAAAATTGTTGATGTGAAGCTGAATAAGGTAGAGGAAGGCGGGCGTAAGTATAAACCTGAAGTCTTTCTGCACCCCATGAGCAAATGGCATTTGTATTCCGACTTCCGTGAAGGCAAGAACGTAGGTGGACGCATTGAGTTTGTATGGATGTTTGGCATCATTGGGTCGTTTGTGTTGTTACTGGCGTGCATCAATTTTATGAACCTGAGTACGGCCCGCTCCGAAAAGCGCGCTAAAGAAGTAGGAATTCGCAAGTCCATCGGTTCGATGCGCTCGCAGTTGATCAACCAATTTTTTTCAGAGTCAATAGTAGTCGCTGTGTTAGCATTCATCGTGTCGGTGGGATTGGTTTACCTCGCACTGCCTGCGTTCAATGAAGTGGCCGGGAAGAAGCTTACCGTATTATGGAGCAGTCCTGCGTTTTGGTTGCTTGGTCTCGGTTTCAGCTTAATCACTGGCCTTGTGGCGGGCAGTTACCCTGCATTGTATTTGTCATCCTTCCAGCCGGTGAAAGTATTGAAAGGTACTTTTCGGGTAGGCAGGCTCGCTTCTATTCCGCGCCAGGTGTTAGTTGTGTTACAGTTTACTGTTTCGGTTACGCTCATCATCGGCACTATTGTGGTATTCCGTCAAATTGAATTCGCTAAAGATCGGCCCATCGGTTATGAGCGGAACGGGCTTATTACTATTTACTTACAAACACCCGATATCCACGATCACTTTGATGCAGTACGAAATGAATTAAAAAGCCAGGGAGCCATTGTAGAGATGACTGAAGCCGGAAGCCCTACCACACAAGTATGGAATACCAATGGTGGTTTTACCTGGAATGGGAAAGACCCGGCACTGGCGATTGACTTTCCAAATAATGGCGTTTCACATGAGTTTGGTAAAACTGTAGGCTGGAAGTTTAAACAAGGCCGTGATTTTTCGCGCGAGCGTATAACCGACTCCACTGCATTTGTAATAAACGAAGCCGCTGCTAAATTTCTAGGCTTCGAAAATCCAATTGGCGAAACACTCACGTGGAACGAAGAACCCTACACCATTATCGGTGTAATAGAAGACATGATAATCGAATCGCCCTACGAACCCGTGCGTGCTTCGCTCTGGCATATCGACCGCTTCAATAATGTAAACCTTGCTATCTTAAAACTCAATCCCGATATGGGTGCGCACGAAGCCATAGAAAAAATCAAAACCGTGTTTACAAAATATAATCCCGAATCACCTTTTGCTTATGAGTTTGTTGATGATGAATACGAACGCAAGTTCAGCAATGAAGAACGTGTGGGTAAACTTGCCAGCTTCTTTGCCGTGCTTGCTATCTTCATCAGTTGTCTTGGCATTTTTGGGCTGGCCAGTTTTGTGGCCGAACAACGGACCAAAGAAATTGGTGTGCGTAAAGTAATGGGTGCCAGTATAGCAAATCTATGGGGCATGCTCTCCAAAGACTTTGTGATTCTGGTGGGTATCTCGCTGGTGGTAGCGATGCCATTGGCCTGGTTCTTTATGAACAACTGGTTGCAGAAATATCAATACCGCAGTGATATGGCCTGGTGGATTTTTGCCGCATCCGGTGTGGGTGCATTACTGATTACTTTACTTACCGTGAGTTACCAATCTATCAAAGCAGCAATGGCAAACCCGGTTAATAGTTTGAGAAGTGAATAAACATTATCTCGCGGCAAGTTCAACATCAACAGAAATTCAGCAACCACTAGTAAAACTCATGAAGGCTTCTACTACATGCCCATGATAGAGCGGTAAGAACGCTCCTTGTGAGTATATCCATCCATCAGATTGCTTTACTTTTCACTGTCATATACAACGGGCATAGCCAAGCGTTTTGCCTTGCTCAGCCTGACATTCGTGCTGGTTTTTGAGATGGATTCTCCTAAATTGAACGAAATCTTTCGATACCTTGACTCATACATCTTCATTTGGTTCGCGGCTTAAGCGCATTTTCCTACCAGGTATCATTCTTCAATCCGTTTTGATTGGTGGGGGTTATGCTACCGGCCGGGAGATTGTAGAATACGGAGGTAAGTTTGGCGCCAGTGGATGGATAAGTGGTCTTGCCATTTTTCTTGGATTTTCAATCCTTGCCACCTTATCCATGGAAGCCTGCAGGCAATGGCAGGTTTATGATTATAAATCATTGCTGAAGAAATTAATCGGGAGGGGATGGATTATCTATGAAGTGATCTACCTGATGGGAGCAATTCTCGTAATCGCGGTGATGGCCGCTGCAGCCGGTGAATTGTTACACAACACGTTGGGGTTCAATCAATGGATAGGCGTATGCCTGATCGTTAGCATTGTAGGATTTCTAAACTATAAAGGCGATGAAACCATTGCCCGCCTGGAGACCCTAGGCACGATCGCCCTTTTCGCTGCTTACCTGTATTTTTCCTTCAGCATCTTTGCAGTCAAAGGTGATGCTGTATTAGCTACTTTCAACAACTGGGATATCAGCTATTTACCGGAAACACCTTCCCTGATGCTTCTACTAGGAACAGGGATTCTCTACGTAGGGTATAACCTGGGTGTGTTTCCTGCTTCCTTCTTTACCTTTCGTTCGATTACATCACGCAAGCAAAGTGTGGGAGCCGGATTGATTGGTGGTGTGCTTATGACGGTACCGTGGTTCCTGACGTATTTTGCGCTTATGGCCTACTATCCTGACCCTGCTATTCTGGAAGCAACGGTGCCCTGGCTGATCATGCTGCAAGAATTTCACCCGGCCATGATTGCCGCATTCAGTATTGTTGTTGGCTGGACGCTCATTGAAACGGCTACCGGTATGATTCACGGTTTCATCGGACGTATTGAAGAAGAAAGTCG
Organism: uncultured Roseivirgaceae bacterium; assembly: GCA_964501015.1. Classification (GTDB taxonomy): domain Bacteria; phylum Bacteroidota; class Bacteroidia; order Cytophagales; family Cyclobacteriaceae; genus UBA2336. Next base: position 5,055 of record CAZCRJ010000005.1, read on the forward strand.
CCAACGCGGAAAACCTATAAAAAAAATCACCAAAGCCTGGATTGCACTGGCAGCATTAACTGCCGCCTTAGTACTTTCCCAGGTTGGTATAATCGACCTGGTGGCAAAAGGGTATACACTTATGGCGTATGCCATGATACTGGTGTTTGCCGTTCCACTGCTGGCCTGGTCTGGAAAACTTATGCTGAACAAAAAAACAAAACCTGCGTAAGCAGTACCTACACACTATTAATTAGTACACGTGATGACCATAGAAAAAGCTACATCATCCGACTATGAAGAATTAATTACCCTATGGGAAGCCTCCGTACGGGCAACACATCATTTTCTTCCGGAAAGTGATATTCTATTTTTTAGACCATTAATTCTGGAAAAGTATTTCGATGCTGTCAAGCTCTTTTGTGTTCGCGATGAAAGCAATCTGATCTCGGGATTTCTTGGCACATCTGATGATAAAATAGAAATGTTGTTTATCAATCCTGAATTGCGTGGGAAGGGTATTGGAAAATTTCTTTTGCACTATGCCATCAATACATTGGGTATTATCAAGGTAGATGTAAACGAACAGAATGAGCAAGCTGTTGGATTTTACAAGAACATGGGTTTTACGGTAGTTAATCGCTTGCCTATTGACGGACTTGGAAAACCCTACCCGATATTAGAAATGGAACTAATCCGGTAATCATGGAAATAAAATACCAGTCTTACTTCAAAAATCCTCAGCAGGACATGCCTTGGTTTGAGAATTGGGTTAAGCAACTTGAGCTCCTCAATAACAGATCTTACCAGCGCATTGAAGTACAAACCTCACTTGGGAAAACACAGGTATGGGGACATAACACCGAAGATAAGAACCTGGAACCTCTGGTAATCTTCCCGGGCGCGCGCACCACTGCTCTCTTCTGGGATTTCGACAACAACCTCGATAATCTTGGAAACAAATTCAGAATCTACCTGGTGGAAACGAACGGACTTCCCAACCTCAGTGATGGGAATACACCCGATATTAAATCTACCGGCTATGGTGAGTGGGCTGCTGAAGTGCTTGACCAATTACAGTTACCAAAAGTTGCCATAGCTGGCGCCTCTTTTGGTGGATTAATCTGTATGAAATTATGTATAACGCATCCCGAAAAGGTGAAAGCTGCCTTCCTCCTGAATCCCGGATGCCTGCAGCCCTTCTCCCTTTCGTTTAAAAACCTATACTATAATCTCCTCCCAATCCTTTCGTCTACGCCAAAAAATGTTAAGAAGTTTCTCGATACCGCAGTCTTTTGTAAACCCACCCATGCCTTGTCCGCTGTTTCTGAAAAGCTGATCATCGAGTATGAAGTGTTTGCCCTTACCCGCTACAAGGACAATACACAAAAACCCTATTACATGAATAATGAGTTGACGAAGGTGTCGGTTCCAACGTATTTGTTGATTGGTGATCACGATTTACTTTTCCCTTACCAAAAATCCATTGAAAATGCCAAAGCAAAACTTACTTCTTTAAAAGATGTGATTGTTTTCGAAAATGTTGGCCATGGTATTGAAACGTATAATAAGGCACTATCCGCTATTAGAGCATGTCTACTCTGAACATTCATAAGATTGTTTAAGGTATACTAGAATTAATAGGCGCTGCATAGTTTCAGTTGTTGACCGTTTGTGTTGCTGTTGTGCGTAAAAATTGAACTTGGTATACAGGTTATCCTAGTTGTAGAGTGTAATGATGAATTAGAAATGAGCCGAATAAAGCGCCTAATCGGCTCATTATTTTGCTATAGTTGAGCCGAATAATCTAATTAATTGGATATCCCCTTATCGTGCATAATACCCCTTAAAGTCCACAAACAATCAACCGTCCTTCTGCTTCACCTTGCATTTTATCCAGCGTATGCGCTTTTTTGAACTTAATCACTTAACTACCCGAATTGCACCCTTTTATCCGTAACTTAGTACTATGATTTCACAACATATCAATATACTTCTTGCCGATGATGATCATGCCGATTGCCTGCTCTTTAAAGATGCTATAGAGGAACTGCCGGTATCTGCAACGCTTACCATTGTGCATAATGGTGAACAGGTGATTGAAGAACTTACCAAAAAAGTTAACAAGCTACCCGATGTTTTGTTCCTGGACCTTAACATGCCACGGAAAAGCGGATTTGCAGCGTTAGGCGAAATAAAACGTAACAGTGTGCTGCAGGATCTTCCAGTCATAATATTCTCTACTGCATCAGGGCGGGAAACGGTAAAGAATGTTTTCCGAGACGCAGCGCACTATTACATCTGTAAACCCGCTGATTTTTTTCAACTGAAAAAAGTTATTTATGAAGCGCTTACCCTTATAACGCAGTTAAATAATCCCTTGCCGCTCGAAGAAAAGTTTATTATAACTGGTGATTCTATTATCATTCCTGAAAAGGAATGAGGACAACACTAAAATCTTGAAAAAGTATCATACAACGAGCAGATCAGCGTGATCAAAGTCCATTGGCGGCCTATCTATCACACAAGCACCTCTAGGCCCTGATTCACGCACTTACACATTATGTATTCAGGCATTAGTCAGGGTGAGAGATGACGATAGTCATTGGGTACATTTTTTAATACTGCTACTTTGTACGTAATTACTATAAATATAGACTGATGAGTTCACCCTCCTCCAAACGTGCGTGGAATATCCTTCTTGCCGATGACGACAAAGACGATTGTCTCTTGTTTTCTGAAGCCTTGGAAGAATTACCCCTGCCAACCACACTCACAGTGGTACATACCGGGGAAGAACTCATGCACGTACTCACAATCCAGCATGCCGGCAGGCATGAAAATTCAAATAAACGCTTTGATGTTCTTTTTCTCGACCTCAACATGCCCCGTAAAAACGGCAATGTATGTTTGAAAGAAATTAAACAAAGCACACAGTTAAACTCACTTCCCGTAATTATTTTCTCCACATCGTATGACCAACATGTTGTCGACCAGCTTTACAAAACAGGAGCATATCATTACATTTGTAAGCCGGTACACTTTAGTGAACTTAAAACCGTACTGCTTCAAGCGCTTGAACGGGTACAGGAAAGTACTAGTTCACACCAAAAAAGCGAGGTAGTGCTCGTTAGAAGCGTAAAAGAAAATCGTAAATAACATGAAAGCCACTGCCCGAAAAAAAATAACGCCTGCCAAAAAGAAAGTGCAAGAAAATTCCTTTCCCATAGTGGCTATTGGTGCTTCAGCAGGAGGTTTGGAAGCGATGATGGAGTTATTAAAACACTTAACGCCCACCACAGGCATGGCGTTCATTTATGTTCAGCACCTGAGCCCCGATCATAAAAGCATGTTGACTGAGATTTTATCGAAGAAGACAAAAATGAAAGTGCAGGAAATTGATGACATGAATAAAATTAAACCCAATCATGTTTTTGTAATTCCATACAACAAAGGTATTGAAGTAACCGATGGACACATTAAATTAATACCGCGCTCAGAAAACAGTCTCGCCATTTCAATTGACATTCTTTTCTCCTCACTTGCCCACGCGCAAAAAGAACGCGTTATCGGAATTGTGCTTTCCGGTAGTGCAAGTGATGGTACCATTGGCATAAAAGATATTAAACACGAAGGCGGGTTAACGTTTGCTCAAGACAACACAGCAAAATTCAACAGCATGCCCCAATCTGCCATTGCCACAGGCATGGTTGACTTTATTTTATCACCACAAGAAATTGCCCACGAACTGGCGCGTTTAAGTAAACATCCATATATTAAAACCAACGGGAAAAAAAAGAATACTGAAGATTTGATTGAGAACAGCAATCCTGATTTAAAAATTATTCTCAACCTCTTGTATAAAAAAACAGGTGTTGATTTCAGTGCGTATAAAATGAACACCATTAAGAGACGCATTATTCGCAGAATGGTATTGTATAAATTAACCACGCTCAAACACTATGCAAAATTGCTTACTCAAAAAAACGAAGAGATAGACATTCTGTATCAGGATCTGCTTATTAATGTAACCAGCTTTTTCCGTGACACCGACACGCACAAATATTTAAAAGAATACCTCTTTCCAAAATTACTTAAAAGAAAAAAAAAGGGCGAGTCGCTGCGGATTTGGGTACCCGCCTGTGCAACAGGCGAAGAAGCCTATTCCATTGCCATGATTTTGCTTGAGCTACAGGAAACCAAATACGACAACACGCCCATACAGATTTTTGCCACCGACCTAAGTGGATCCGCCATTAGCAAAGCCCGCATAGGCGTGTTCACCAAGCACGAATTGGAAACTGTTTCGCCCAAACGTCTCCAGCGTTTTTTTACAAAAGCAGACGGTAGTTTCCGTGTAAATAAAGCCTTGCGCGATGCTTGCGTATTCGCCCAGCACAATATTTTGAGTGACCCCCCATTTTCACGACTTGATTTCATTAGTTGTTGCAATCTTTTTATTTATCTGGACACCGCTGCCCAAAAAAAAGCGATCAACACCTTTCATTACGCCCTTAATAATGACGGATTTCTAATGCTGGGTAAATCAGAAAATATTAGTCAGTCCGCCCATCTTTTTATAAGCGCCAATAAAAAGTATAAAATATTTTCGCGGAAAGTAAATTCCAGTTCACATCGATTACCAGAACTTTCACCCCGCTTTGTTCCACAACCTGGTGCTGATAAAAATGCTCCACTAGTTCCACGGAATAAAACACAAAACACTACTCCTGTCAATCAACAGTGGCTTGATAATGCCATTGATGCTGTGCTTGTTTCAGAATTTATGCCTGCCAGCGTTGTGATCAATCACCAGATGGAAATTGTTCAGTTTCGTGGAACTACCGATTTATTTCTCACACACCCTAAAGGACAGGCTACGTTTAATATTATAAAAATGGCACGGCCCGAAATTGCGTTTGAATTACGCAATGCCATTTCAAAAGTCATTAAAACGAAGCATCGTTTTCGCAAAACCGGAATTGAATTGAAAGTAAAATCGGTTGTAAAATTTATAAGTTTAGAAATTGTTCCACTTCCAATAGATTCGAATGAGCCCCTGATTCTTATACTGTTCACCGAACAGGAACAAGCCGAAAACTATTCACAGTCTGCGAAGACCGGAAAAGGTAATTCGACTGCAAAAGACAGAAGGATATTAAAATTAGAGCAAGAACTGGCAGCAGCGCATACAGACGCAATGTCAATTTCACAGGAGCAGGAAGCCTTTACCGAAGAATTGCAAAGTGCCCATGAAGAAGTGGTTTCGAGCAACGAAGAATTGCAGACCTTAAATGAAGAACTGGAAACATCAAAAGAAGAAATAGAATCGGCTAACGAAGAACTCACCACTACCAACCAGGAACTGCAAACACGCAACGACTTGCTAAATGAGTCGTATGAATATTCCAATGCCATCGTTTCAACCATGCACGAACCCATGCTTGTTTTGGGGAAAGACCTTCGGGTAAAATCGGCCAATCACGCATTCTATAAAACATTCGGAGTTACCGAAGAACAAACTGAAGGTATGCTGTTATACGATTTGGGCAACAACCAATGGAACATTCCGTCATTACGTGAACTATTGGAAGACATCATTCCAAAAAATTCTCAATTTTATGATTATGAAGTTAAACACACCTTTTTAAACATTGGCGAAAAAATAATGTCGCTCAATGCAAGCCGCATAATTCAGAAAACACATCGTGAACAATTAATCCTGCTGATTATTTCTGACATTACTGAAGTAAGACGCTTGATCGTAGAAAAAGAACTGAGAGAAAAGGAATTGCTTGCTAAAGAATTAAATCAACGTAAAATAGAAAAACTAAAATTAGAGGAAGCAGTTAGCGAAAGAACACAGGAATTAAAAACAGCCAATAAATTGCTTGAAGGTAAAAACAAAGAACTATTGAATATAAACAAAGAGCTTGAAGCATTCACCTATGTTTCCAGTCACGATTTACAGGAGCCCCTTCGAAAATTACAAACCTTTACCGGACTCATTTTAGAGAAAGAAAATGACAATTTATCGAATAAGGGAAAAACATATTTCCATCTTATGCAACAGGCAGCAGAAAGAATGCAGCGCCTAATTAAGGATTTACTTGCCTTCTCCCGTCTCAGTACTGCCGAGCGTAAATTTGAAACTATTGATCTTAACAGTGTTATAGAAGAAGTAAAAGAAGAGCTTAAAGAGGCAATTGACGAAAAACATGCAGTGATAGAGGTACAGAAAATCTGTGACGTAAATATTATCCCCTTTCAGTTTCACCAACTCATGTATAATTTAATCTGGAACGCACTCAAGTTTTCAAAACCACAAACACCGCCTCTTATAAAAATAAATAGCCGGACAATTAAGCATGGTAAATTGGCTATACCGGGGCTTACCCCTCAAAAAGAATATTGCCATATCAGCATCTCTGATAACGGTATCGGTTTCGAAAATGAATTCAATGAAAAAATATTTGAACTATTTCAAAAGCTTCACGGTAAGGAAGAATACCCGGGTACCGGTATCGGTCTTGCTATTGTAAAAAAGATAGTCGATAATCACAATGGTGTCATTAACGCAACGGGCGAACTAAATAAAGGCGCTACGTTTAATATTTATATTCCTGTAGCACAATAAACGAAGTCAACTTGGAACACGAACCTCTCCATATTCTCCTGGCCGATGATGATGAAAGCGATCGCCTTCTTTTCACCGAAGCGTTTTCAGAACTGAAATTCAAATCCATAGTGCATACCGTAAAGGATGGTATGGAACTAATGGAGTTGCTCAATACCACTACGCATCCATTGCCACATCTCATTTTCCTTGACCTCAATATGCCGCGTAAAAATGGTTTAACGTGTTTAAAAGAAATTAAAAGCAACAAAAAGCTTAAAGATATCTCCATAGCTATTTATTCCACATCTTCTAATGAAAAGGATATGGATGAAACTTTCTTAAACGGAGCCAATGTATACATTACCAAACCCGCTGATTTTGCTATACTCAAACAGGTTTTAGAAAAAGCAGTAATGATGGCCTACCTCTATCAGGATCAGTCCATGAAAAGGGAAAATTTTATACTGAAGGTTTAGTGTTTCAACCGGTTGTTATTCTTAAGCCGTTGTTGTGCCGTTGTTGGTCTTCCGTTGCCGTTGTTGGTCTTCTTGACCAACAACAATGTTGAATTAAACAATCGTTGTTGGAGAAGAACTTTCAACAAAGGCGAAAAAAGTGCATTTCTGGTATGCGAATGTTGCAGCCAATGCCCTCGGACGAAATTAAATCTGTGAATTTTACTAAATTTGACAAATGAGAAAAATCGTTGATATAGAAGCCAAATTACAAGAACTAAAACCCATTTTATTGACCAAATTCCACGTAAGCAAAATTGGATATTTCGGTTCATTTGCTACTGGTGGGCAGACGGACCAAAGTGACCTTGACTTATTAGTTGAATTTTCACAACCAATTGGATGGGAGTTTTTTACACTTGAAAAGTTCCTTGTGCAAGAATTCGGACTAACTATTGACTTGGTGACCAAAGATGCCTTAAAAGAGAGAATTAAAAGACCAATTTTAAATCAAGTTAAATACGTTTGAAACCGAGCGAGCGGGATAATAGTCTATATCTTGAGGACATTTTAATAGCGATGGACCGTATCCATGAATATATTTCAGGATTGGACTTTATTAAATTAAGCCGTTGTTGGTCTTCTTGACCAACAACAAGGTTGAAGTATATAATCTATGTTGGAGAAGAACGCCAACAAAGGCGCATATCTCCAATCACTATTTCCCCTCCAACACCTTCACATAGGCGTCCTTATAATGTTTGATCAGGTTTTTCCAGTCAAATTCTGCCGAGTGATTCTCTACATTATTACGCTGCATAATGCGTTCGCGCCTGGTCTGTTTTAAGAAATCGTACATCATGTTGGCCAGTTGTATGGCCGACCATTCAAAGCTTCGCTTGCCTCGCTCTACCACATACAGGCCATACTCTGATGAATCGGTGGAATGATGGAGTATGTAATCACCAAACCCGCTTAGGTCGCTGGTAATTGACGGCACACCGCTGGCCATACACTCGAGTGGCGTATAGCCCCACGGTTCATAATAACTCGGGAATATGCCCAGGTGGCAGCCGCGCACAAACTGGCTGTATTCAATCCCGAACAACGGGTTGGCCGTGTTGATGAAGTCGGCATGGTAAACAATTTTTACTTTATCAGATGGATGGTTCAGTAACTTGAATGTATGCACATACTGCAAAATCTCGTCACCCGCTTCATCAATCAATTTATGGGTATTTACCAGCGGTAACGTATTGCTCTTCCACGATTGAATCGTTCTGCGGTAGCGCAACTTCCAATACTCATCAACAAAATCGCTCAGGTTGGGAAGGCGGTGATCCTGGCTGGTGGTGCTGGTATAAAACAAACGCTTACCAATTTGCTTTTGAATGGCCTCGCACGTTTGCCGCACCTCCTCCATTACAGCGCGCGATTGCAACACTTCAGGCTTAATGCTGTAGTAGTCGCGCTTCGTTACAAAAAACATCACCACTGTAACATCGGCATGGTCTTTCTTCAGTTGTTCATTGAGTAAGGTTAACGCCCGAAGGGTTAGGTCAAAACCCTTGTTTTTGTATTCGTAGCGGCCGGATGTAAAAAAATAAATCGTTTTGTCCAGGTCAAACGAATAGGATTGAAAGAAATGCCCCATCACAAACTGGTTGATTTCTTCCTTATAGTTGGCATGCAGGTTTTGAAATTCGTGCAGGGCAACAAACCGCTCGATGTTCAACCCGTTGGGCAGAATGACTTCCGGAACGCGTTTTAACAAATGCTTACACTCGCGGGCGGTGACATCACTTACGGTAGTCAGTAGGTCTGCATTGTTTGCACAGGAATATTCAATTCGTGCTTCAGGTTCAATGCCAAATTTTGGCGCTTCAATTTCCCATTTAAAAAAAGGAAGATGGGAATAAAACTGTGGAGAATTAATGGCGAGGTGACGGCCCAGTTGCGTAGCGTGCGTGGTGAAAATTGTTTTTACCGGAAGTTGCCTCTTTTTAATATCCATAACCGGCAGACCGGCCATCCACTCGTGAAAATGGGCAATGACGGGGTGATCTTTATCGGCAAACTGAATAAACGTTTCAATAAAAAGGGATGTCAGGTAACTGAAGGCAACCACCCGGTTGATCAGGGTGTGGTCTTCAGGTGTGGCGATGCCGTGGTCCTTCCACAACGAATATTTCGCCAGCTTGAGTTTTTCTGGTGAAAGACTATCCGGGTTCAGCAACACTACTTTTGGTCTGCCCGTAATCAGCCATTCGGCATAATAGGCTTCAATTCCCTGATCGCGTAAATGTTGTATGGTTAAACCAAAGGCATCGCTTGAGTCTTCATAAGGTTCAATTTCGGCAAGAATATTTTTAGACAAGTACGGGCCCACCAAGCAATACGAGCCCGATTTATGTTTCATCATGGCCGGTACTTTCGACCGTATAACCGTGTATATCCCCCCTACCTGGTTGCACACTTCCCACGCCACTTCCAGCAATGTTGCTTTAGGAAAGTCATTTGTCTCAACACTCTTCTTTTTTGACATACGAATTCTGTTTTCTAAGTCATTATGACTGCATTCACGTTCGAAATCTAAAAATTTAATGACAAAAATTCCTGAAAGTGCCTGAAACTTTCAATGGATTGTGATTTGTGCTTAAGCCGCAGAGCGAACACAATACTATGAACTTCGAGAAATACACAATCAAATCTCAGGAAGCGTTGCAAAAATCAGCAGAGATTGCCATGGGATTACAACAACAAGCTATTGAAACCGGGCACGTGCTGAAAGCCATCCTTGAAACCGATGAGAATGTTGCATCCTACCTGGTTAAAAAACTTGCTATCAATAAAAGTGTGCTGGACAGCAAGCTGGAGGAATTGCTGAATTCCTATCCGAAAGTATCGGGGCAGCAACCCTATCTGTCAAATGCAGCCAACATGTTGTTACAGCAGGCAGAAAAAGAATTGCGCGAATTCAAAGACCAGTATATTGCTGTTGAGCATTTGTTGTTGGCCTTGCTGGCCGGTAAGGACAAAACTGCCACACTCTTACGTGATGTTGGTTTTGAACGTTCAGCGCTGATTAAAGCGATAAAGGAATTGCGCGGAGGCAGCACCGTTACCGATCAGAATGCGGAGGCGAAATACAAATCGCTGGAGCGGTACTCCAAAAATCTGAATGACCTGGCAAAGAAAGGAAAGATTGATCCCGTTATCGGTCGCGATGAAGAAATCAGGCGTGTACTGCAAATCTTGTCGCGCAGAACAAAGAACAACCCTATTTTATTGGGTGAACCTGGTGTGGGTAAAACAGCTATTGTAGAAGGCCTGGCGCAGCGCATCGTAAATGGAGACGTGCCCGAAAACCTGAAGACGAAAATCATTGTATCACTAGATATGGGCTTGCTCGTTGCTGGTGCCAAGTATAAAGGTGAGTTTGAAGAACGTTTGAAAGCCGTTATTAAAGAGGTTACCGATTCAGATGGTCAGATCATTTTATTTATTGATGAAATTCATACGTTAATTGGTGCCGGTGGCGGTGGTGAAGGTGCAATGGACGCAGCCAATTTATTGAAGCCCGCTCTTGCCCGTGGCGAACTGCATGCCATTGGCGCTACTACGCTAAAAGAATACCAGAAGTATATTGAAAAAGATAAGGCGCTTGAGCGCAGGTTCCAGTCGGTTATGGTAGACGAACCTTCAATTGAAGATTCTGTTTCCATACTGCGCGGGATAAAAGATAAGTATGAACTCCACCACGGGGTACGCATTAAAGATGATGCGGTAATCTCTGCCGTAGAGTTATCCAGCCGATATATCAGCGATCGCTTTTTACCCGACAAAGCCATTGATTTAATGGATGAGGCGGCATCAAAACTTCGGTTGGAGATGGACTCCTTGCCGGAAGAACTGGATGAGCTTAACCGCAGAATCATGCAATTGGAGATTGAGCGGGAAGCCATCCGTAGGGAAAAGGATAAAGAAAAGGAAACCATGCTGAGCAAAGAAATCGCGGATCGTTCCGAAGAGCGAAATGTGATAAAGGCGAAATGGGAAAGCGAAAAGGAAGTGGTGCATGGAATACAAAAACAAAAAGAAGCAATAGACAAACTGAAATTTGAAGCCGAACAGGCTGAGAAGGCAGGGGATTACGGGAAGGTGGCTGAAATCCGATACGGAAAAATTACCGAGGCTGAAAAAAAACTCAACGAATTTCAAGTGATGATGAAAGAAATGCAGGGCGAGAAAACGTTGCTGAAAGAGGAAGTTGACAGTGAAGATATTGCCGAAGTAGTGGCCCGCTGGACAGGCATACCGGTTTCGAAAATGTTGCAAAGTGAACGGGAGAAACTCCTCCACCTGGAGGAAGAGTTAAGCAAACGCGTGGCCGGACAGGAAGAAGCAATACAGGCATTGAGTGACGCTGTGCGCAGAAGTCGTGCGGGGTTGCAGGATCCGAAACGGCCAATCGGTTCCTTCATTTTTATGGGCACAACCGGTGTGGGTAAAACGGAACTGTCAAAAGCCCTTGCCGAATATCTCTTTAACGATGACCAGGCAATGGTACGTATTGATATGAGCGAGTACCAGGAACGCCACAGTGTTAGCCGGTTAATCGGGGCTCCTCCCGGGTATGTTGGCTATGATGAGGGCGGACAACTTACCGAGTCCATCCGCAGAAAACCATACTCCGTTATTCTGCTTGATGAAATTGAGAAGGCGCACCCTGATGTGTTCAATATTTTATTGCAAGTGTTGGATGATGGACGATTAACGGACAATAAAGGTCGTGTGGCCAACTTCAAAAACACAATCATCATCATGACAACGAATATTGGCTCGCACATCATCCAGGAAAATTTTGAGAAAATAACGGATGCGAATTATTTCGAAGTTATTGAAGATACCAAGGATGAAGTGCTCGCCTTGCTTAAAAAATCGGTGAGGCCGGAGTTTGTGAACCGTATTGATGAAATCATCATGTTCAGACCATTAAGCCGAAACGACATTCGCAAGATTGTCGACATCCAGGTTGACCTGATCAGGAAACGACTGGAAGAAGCAGGGATAAGGGTTGAGGTTTCGGATGAGGCACGCGAACGGTTAGCGTTAATCGGATATGATCCGCAGTATGGCGCCCGGCCGTTGAAGCGTGTCATGCAGCGCGAGCTTCTGAATGAGCTTTCCAAACAGATATTGTCTGGAAAAGTTCACAAAGACTCTGTGATTTACATTGATCTTAAAAATGAAATTGAATTCGTTTTTGAGAACCTTGAGGCACTGGACGTTGTTAAAGAATAAAGAGTTAAGGATTTATAGCCTCTCCACTTCGTTAACGAAACGGAGAGGGGTTTGATTAGAGGGGGTTTGGTTGAATGCCTCGCCTTGTCCAGACATTGTCTGGGCGGGCGAGGTTTTTCATTTTAGACTATGCTTAATCCCTAAAAGCAAGTAGGCCGTTTATTGTAAAAGATTTTCAATCTTTACATATAATCCGCCTATTGATGAAAACTCTTGTATTCAAAGCCGCAATACTAACCAGTGTTGTGGTTTTTCTTTTTTCAGAGCACCCGGCATTTAGCCAGGCCGACATCTCACCTTCTCCCTATTTCAGTTACGGAAAAGGTCTGGGTATCATTTCACCCGATAGTCTGTTTATGTTAAACATTCGCTTCCGTATGCAAAATAGGGTTGGCCTGATTACCCAAAGCGATGAAGATCTCTCCATCGACCGCGTGGAGGCGAGGGTGAGACGATTACGCCTGCGGTTTGACGGGTTTATTTATACGCCTAAACTTTATTACCTGATACAACTTGCCTTTACCCGTGCCGATATGGATTATGATGTTACGGGCTTTCCAAATATTGTACGCGATGCTATGATTATTTACAGCGTCAACAAGAACTTTTCCATCGGACTTGGGCAGACAAAACTTCCCGGAAACCGTCAGAGGGTTAACTCGTCCGGTGACTTACAACTGGTTGATCGGTCAATCGTAAATTCAACATTCAACATCGACCGTGACTTCGGTCTTCAATTATACTACAATAACGATTTACAGGGACTTCATTATGTATTACGCGGGGCACTCTCTTCTGGTGAGGG
>CAZCRJ010000006.1:0-8620 GCA_964501015.1 uncultured Roseivirgaceae bacterium
TTAACCCTGAGGCGAGCAGCTCCGGGGTAGGAATAAACGCGATAACCGGGTAGTTTGTATCGGAAATGGCAACCGCATCAATACCATAGTATTCGGGCACTGCTGCTCCATCAAACTCGAGTTTCACAGCAGCAACGTTGTATGGTGTTTTCTCCACAAAAACATTCAACATCCTTCCTTGCAGTGGAATGGCTTGTGGATTAAACGTGTAGACTTCATATTCCTTACCAGCTACATCATATACTACTATGCGATAAAGTGACCCCGGATTGTGTGATTCAGCAACAGCAATTTGCCGGATACTTATCGGGTTAGCAAAACCCAGTTTCAGAAACTCGCTTCGGTTGGGTTTGTCGGGGGCCCAGGCATTGGGATTCTGACCTCCAGCCGGTAATACATTGGGCTTGCCTAGAGCCTGTTGCGCTGAATATTGTAAAGGCGTTAGTTCTGATGAAAAGGAAATCACTTCAGTAGCCCATTGCACTACCTGTGCGGAGATAAACGTATGCGCTGCGATAACAAAGGGAAGGAATAAAAATCGTTTCATGAACGGTTTGAGGAGTATAATCGAAGCCCTAAGCTAATTAAAAATTGCCGAATTCAGACGCATCCTATTCAAAGGTATGGTGCCGGAACATTACAAACCCGGCATGAAAAAGAACACCGAATTTGGTTTCTGCGTCATCATAATAATTAACACTTAAACTTATGGGGCCGATGGGTGAATGGTAGACCAGGCCGGTGGTTCCAGTAAAATAAAACTTCGTCAGATTGGTAGTGGCCTGAGGTTTCTGTCCCGGCCCTTGCTGAATAGCTTCTAGTGGTTTGAAGAAATACCCCTCGATGCGTAAATCCAGCAGTCGTTTCTGAAGGATTAAGACATTACGCGAACCCAACGCTAAATAATTAAACGATCTGAAATTTTCGAGTATAAGTGTTCGACTATCCTGCAGCGGAAAAAACGATGGTGCGTTGATAATGGTGCCAAAGAAATTACTAAAGTAGGGTTGATTGGAGAATACAGCATCTGCGTAATAGCCTGGCCGGAATCTTCCCCGGCTGAAATACTGCTCTGCCGTTCCACGAATACGAAACCAACGGTGCTGTTGCTGGCCACCTTCAACTTCAGAAGTAGATCCAGGGGTGTAGTCCTCCTTCGCATAAAAGTAAGTAAGTCCGAGTGAAAGTGATTTGCCGGCCGAAGCATATTGCTTTCGGTTAAGATCATTCGCGGTAAACGTTATGCCGGTACGAATTCCGCCAAGCGTAAGAACGTCCAGGGTATCGCTGCCAACAAATTGCTTATTATTGGAATACCGGTCAGCATTATTAAAGCCGCTGAGGTGGATGGCGCTCTTAACATTTCTGCCTAGTGGCCAACCCGCTGTTAACGACACTTTCCGATCAAATCGTTTCAATACCGTGGTTGAGGTTTTCTGGATTAAGTCCGATCCCTCCACATAATCCCAATGATTAAATACCACCTCGGGCTGAAAATAAAACCGTCCGAAGAACGGAAAGTCGAAACGGGTATTTGCTACAAGGGACTTGTAAAAGCTTCCTGTTTGAACCCCCACATAGGCATGCGTAAGCGCCTTACGGAAATAGTAATAATTAAGACCAAGGTACAGGTTGCTGATGTTGCGGGTGGCCATCATGCCGCCAACATCTACGGTAAAATTTTTCTGTGTTCGTTTGGCTAACTGCAGCGAAAAGGATTCATCAGAGGGTTGAAACTTTATAGTGGGATATACATTTCTGAAATAGGGTTCAGCAACCAGTTTGAAATATCCTTCTTTTATTTCATGAATAGTTAACTCCTTCTGGGGGTCGTTTTTTACATTGAATATTCTGCGGATATAACGTGATTGAAACGAACTGAAATTTGAAAATGTTAGTGACTTAAATGCAAAGGGAACTGCTTGGCTTCTGAATTCCGTTCTGCGCGCGTCAACTTCTTCGTGTGAAGTACGCCTTGCTATTTTTTGCTTGATCTCTTCCAACTGCCGAAGCGTTTGCCTGTACCCGCTGTCAATCAATGCTTTTGCCTGAGAAAAATTTAGCGAAGAGTAGCCCTCCAGGTTGGGTTGAATGTAAATGCCGCTTTCCGAAATACGATCGGGATCTGATTTGTCCAATAGCATATACATTAACGATCGGTTAATGATTTTATCATCCTGATCGTACGGATACTCCTTGAAGATCTTTGATGAGACATTGGATCCGATTACTACATCTGGTGAAAAAATGTCTTCCGCAACATCCACTGGGAAGTTGTTGTAGATCCCACCATCAAACAAAAATTTACCTTCTATACGAATGGGTGTATAGAAAAAGGGAACGGTTTGTGTCGCCCGCAGTGCATCGCTGAGCGAGCCCTTTGATAAGATCACCTGGCGCTGTGAAAATATATCGGCCGCCATCACCCGAAGTGGAACAAACAGGCTGTCGAAGTTATCCCCTGCAATTGCTGATGCCTGTGCTGTAATCTCTGTAAGGGCAAAATTAAGAGCAGCATCACTGGCAAAACTGCTGTTGAATTGTACTGATCCGATGGAATCAAGCGAAAGGTCAACACTCAGTACATCCGGAGTGATGGCTTTACTGTAATAATGGAAATTATAGCCTTTAGTGGTTTGTCCGGTTAACCAGGAAAGAAATTCATCAGAAAGCACTATCGCTTCAATCTGTGCCGGGCTCATACCGGCAGCATACACACCGCCAACAATGCCACCCATGGAGGTGCCCACAATACAATCAACAGGAATGTTGTTCTCTTCGAGTGCTTTTAATACACCGATGTGTGCAATACCTTTTGCTCCGCCACCACTCAGCACAAGCGCAACCCGTTGTCCAGATGCAAAAATCGCTACGCATAGGAAAAGGAGTACACAGATAAGGCGCATAGAAAAGAAAACGAATTATCAGTCAAAAAGTGTCTGATAAAAGTACTTAAAGTTACTTCATTTCTTAACGGTATTATGCAAGATTCCAACAAGCTACATGGAAGCGTAGGTGTTGGGGAAGGGTGAAGGTATAGCCTTAAGTTGTTTGATTACCTCTTCCTTTTTAAGTGTAAAAGGTTGCTGGTAAGCCTCAACGATTGGCTCAGAAGGTGGTAACTCCACGCGCAGTGCGTCAACCTGTACGCCATTTCTCCAGAACCGGTAGCATACATGCGGTCCGGTGGCGAGCCCTGTGCTGCCTACATTACCGATCCACTCTCCCTGGCGAACACGTACACCAGCTCTCATGCCCGGTGCAATTTTTGACATGTGCAGATACTGGGTGGTATAGGTAGCATTGTGCCTGATCTTCACATAATATCCATTGTTGGATTTGTATTGTGCCTCAAGCACTATTCCATCACCAACAGATCGAATGGGAGTTCCTGTTGGGGCGGCAAAGTCAGTACCCAAATGTGGTTTATATACTTTCTGAACGGGGTGAAAGCGTCCGCCCGAATACCGCGAACTGATCCGGGTGAATTCAATAGGATATTTCAATAAGGCCTTGCGCAAACTTTTCCCATCTTCATCGAAGTAATCCAAACCATTTCCCTGGTCAAAAGGAATAGCATAATATCCGCTGCCAAAATGATTGAAATAGATGCCGCTGATTTGCCGGATGCCGATTGGGTTTCCCTCCACCTGAAGTTCTTCATAGATAAGTTTAAACTGATCTCCCTTTTGGAGGCGTTGAAAATCTACCTGCCAGGCGAAGATGTCAACAAACTTATTGGTAAGTTCATTGGAGATACCCATTTCATTAATGGTTTGTGAGAGCGACTGGGTGATCACTCCTGAAATGGTTTTCTCCACAACTGCTATCTCCCGGGTGCAGCGCTCTACATGTAGTTGTTCGCCAAAATTGAACACGATAAAGTCAACCGCATTGGGTTCGTATACCATCACCTTTGGTGTGCGCAGGGAATCCGGATTACAGATGAAGGTGATCTTTTTATTGGGTACTATTCTTCGCGCATCAAAAACATCGCGCGGGATCATGGACACCTGGTTGATCAGGCTTGTCGGAACATTATACTCTTTCAAAATATCGGCAAGGAACTGGTTGCGCTTTACTTTGTCTTCGATGACCACATGATCATCAACCACTACGCCATACAATAAGGTCGGCTCTTTTATCTCGGGTATGAGCTCTTCATACGCTTCATAATCCGATGCCATATCAATAGAAGATGGATAGTTTACAAGAAGTACTCCACCGGTAAGGACCAGGATTAAAAAAGTAATAACGAGTTTCAGCATGCGTGAAGGTTCAAAAAGTGGGAAAAATGGGCTCCAAGTTTAAAAAATTCGGGTTTAGAACCCGCATAACAATGGGTAAATATAGGCGAATATTCCTAAATCCTTGAAATCTATAGTAATTTACACATTTCTTATGGACCCCACTACACTCCAAAAACTGGTAACCACTCCCATGCCGTTCGGCAAATATAAGGGCAGGCTGATATGTGAAATCCCGGAATATTATCTGGTCTGGTACCACCGAAAAGGCTTTCCTGCTAGCCAACTCGGCCAACTTCTGGCTACTATGTATGAAATTAAACTGAATGGGCTTGAATACTTGCTGGCCCCACTTCGAAAAAATGTTCGCGGGTGAACCGCTACTTTCCATATAATTCAGCGTACTTTTTCTTCCCAGATTCCAGAAACGCCACAAATTGTTCCACGCTTCTGTTGTACCCATACGGCCAGGCCAATACGCGTTCATCATTGCCGACCAATACATAAAATGGTTGTGCATTATTGTCTAGATTGGCGATTTGAAGATCCGCGTTTTTCTTGCCGATAGTCTGTTTCACCTTACCATCGTAGACTGACGTAATCCATTGTGATTCGGGGAGTTTTGTTTTGTCATCTACATAAAGGGCTACAATCACAAAATCATTTTTCAGCCGGTCGAGAACCAGCGGATCGCTCCACACCACGGCTTCCATTTCACGACAGTTGGTGCAGCCATGCCCGGTAAAGTCAATGAATAATGGTTTGTTTTGTTCACGTGCACAAGCAAGGGCTTGTTCATAATCAAAGTATCCTTGGAGGCCGTGTGGCAAATGGAGGAAATCGGAATACTTTGGTGCTTCACAGATTTCATTGGCGCGTGTACTGCGGGTCATCGCTACCAAATCAAAATCATGGGTGTACTGTGGCGGTAAATATCCGGCTAACGCTTTTAAAGGTGCGCCCCACAACCCGGGCACTAAGTAAATAACAAAGGAGAAAACCAGTGTAGCCAGCAACAACCGGGGTACGGATACTTTTTCAACAGGGCTATCGTGGGGCATAGATATTTTTCCGAGAAGGTAAAACCCGAGCAAGGCAAAAATTACAATCCAAAGAGCAATGTTAGTATCACGATCCAGTATTCCCCAATGATATGCCTGGTCGGCAATGCTAAGAAATTTAAGGGCCAGCGCCAGTTCAAGAAATCCCAATGTAACTTTTACCACGTTGAGCCAGCCACCGGATTTCGGCATGCTTTTCATCCACTCCGGGAATATAGCAAACAAGGTAAAGGGTATGGCAAAGGCGAGGGAGTAGGAGAACATCGCCAGTATGGGTTTCAACACCTGCCCTCCTGCCGACATCACGACTACATTTCCAACAATAGGTATAGTACACGAAAAGGAAACCAGCACCAGGGTGGCCGCCATGAAAAAAATTCCGGCCAGTCCGCCTTTTTCTGATTTCTGATCTACCGAATTCACCAACTGATGCGGCACGGTGATTTCGAACAGCCCTAAAAAGGATAAGGCAAAAAACAAGAAGATGAAAAACACGAACAGGTTCGGAATCCAGTGTGTAGCCAGTGCATTTAGTCCCTCTGCACCAAGGAGCACTGCAAACAAGGTTCCGGCTAAGGTATAAATAGCAATGATGGAGATCCCAAAAATGGCAGCATTCCGGATGCCCTTTTTTCGCGACTGGTTATCGCGCAGGAAGAAGGTAACCGTCATGGGCACCATCGGAAAAACACAAGGGGTAACCAGTGAGATCAACCCCAGTATAAAGGCAAATACGAGGTAGCCGAAAAATGAATCATCATTCAACTCATCTTTTCCCTCAAGTATAGTTTTATCCAGAATAGGCCCGGTTACAGCACCCCATGTCAATGGTTGGGGTTGATCAGCTTTGAACACGTCTTCCATCGGCTGGGCAGGTGTTGTTGTTTCCTTTACCGAAGTGGTTTCCTCTAATCCTTTTGGTTCTTCTGTTTGCTTTTTTGGAAGTGTGCTTCCAGTAACGGTGATGCCTGTAAATTCAAAATCACCATCAAATGGTATGCATTTTCCGTCTACTTCTGTGCAGGTTTGTCCTTCATACACACCGGCAAGTTTCAGGTCTTGGCTCAGTACCTTTATGGTTTGTCTGAACTCCCCCTTACTTTCAAATATTTTTACATCGCAGCCAAAGATCTCATCAAATTTTGCTTTGGGCTTGATCGCCCGCAAGTCGCCTACCAGTTCAAAGCTGGGGTGACTTTCCAGTGTAACGGTAGTAATCATCGGACCGCAATCGGGGTCGAAATCATTGGCATAGACATACCAGTTTTTATCCGTTACAACGGTGAAAACAAGGTCGAGCTCTTCCCCGGTTTTAACGGACGTTTTAGCGGGAGCCCAAGACCACTTTGCAGGATTCAGAATCTGCGCCTGCGCGAAAGAAAGAGAGAAAAGCGAAAGGGCAAGCAGTGTAAAAAGTTTCTTCATAACTCAGTTCAATGGAACGAATAACAAAACGACCTGCAAAATAGTTGTTTCAGGGCTGAGGTTCGTTTAAAAACAATGGATTTATGACAAATGGAGGTAATCCTCTCCTCTTTCGGCCCTTTGTGCCAAAGTGAGTGCTCATCCATAAAATAATACCAGAAAGAAAGCTCAGTGCAACAATAAAAAGTATCCACAGCCCCCTCTTTCAGGTGAGAGACAATGGAATCCTGGCTATTTTTTCGCGTAATGCTGATAAAACGCAACGATGGTTTCAATGCCTATTAAAAAGTTCTTCACACCATAATGTTCGTTGGGTGAGTGAATCGCATCCGAATCAAAGCCAAAGCCCATCAGCACGGTATCAAGGCCCAGTTCTTTTTTGAACAACGAAACAATGGGTATACTTCCGCCATCGCGTGTGGGTATCGGTGTCTTGCCAAACACTTGTTTAAAGGCAGCACTGGCCGCACGAAAAGCATCTGAATCGGTGGGGGTAACAGCAGGCTGACCCCCGTGTAATGGCGTTACTTTTACCTTCACCGATGGAGGGGCAATAGACAGAAAATGTTTGGTAAATAATTCCGTGATCTGATCATTATCCTGATCCGGCACTAACCGCATGGAAATTTTTGCGTACGCTTTTGAAGGCAATACGGTTTTGGCACCTTCTCCGGTATAACCGCCCCAGATGCCATTTACATCGAGTGTCGGGCGGATGCCGGTGCGTTCAAGTGTGGTGTATCCCTTTTCGCCACGAACTTCATTTATGCCCAGTTCTTTTTTGTATTCCTCCAGGTTAAACGGTGCCTTATTGATGGCCGCCCGATCTTCGGTACTAAGCTCAACTACTTTATCGTAAAAGCCAGGTATTGTGATACGACCCTGCTCATCCTGTAACGAGGTAATCATTTTACTAAGCA
The DNA here is from genome assembly GCA_964501015.1 of uncultured Roseivirgaceae bacterium. Taxonomy (GTDB): domain Bacteria; phylum Bacteroidota; class Bacteroidia; order Cytophagales; family Cyclobacteriaceae; genus UBA2336. Next base: position 7,654 of record CAZCRJ010000006.1, read on the forward strand.
CATTAACCGGGTTGGCCACTGCGCCACCATATACCCCTGAATGTAAATCGCGATTCGGACCGGTAACTTCCACCTCTACATAGCTAAGTCCGCGCAGGCCCACGGTTATGGAGGGACACTCCAGTGAAATCATAGAGGTATCCGAAACCAAGATGATGTCACCTTTTAGCTTTTCTTTGTTCTCGGCTATGAAAGTACCCAGGTGATCGGAGCCAACTTCTTCTTCTCCCTCCACCATAAACTTAACGTTGCATGGAAGCGTGTTGAGCTTCATCATTGCTTCAAATGCTTTGATGTGCATGTATACTTGACCTTTGTCATCGCATGAACCGCGCGCGTAAATTTTTCCATCCTTAATGACAGGCTCAAACGGAGGCGATTCCCACAGGTCCAGTGGATCCGGAGGCTGAACATCGTAATGCCCGTAAACCACTACGGTTGACAAGGAAGGATCAATAATTTTTTCGGCATATACGATTGGATGACCGGCTGTTTCACATAGTTCTGCTTTGTCAACTCCTGCAGCAACAAGTTTTTCCTTTACATACTCTGCAGCTTTGCGCACATCTCCTTTGTGACGGCTATCTGCACTTACGGATGGAATGCGCAGCAAGTCAAAGAGTTCATCCAGGAAACGCTGCTGATGGGTTTGAATATATTCCTTTACCATGATTGTAGATTATAGGGGTGAAATTAAGGTTAATTCCCCGATAGAAAAACCTGATTTACCTCAGGGCGTGTCGGCCGTGACATACATGCCGATGAGCTTTTCATGCATGGTAAATTCTTCGCACAAACGATCCAGTGCTCCATAGTTCACAGTCTGATCTTTCAAGAATTCGGTATAATCAGCTTCGGATGTCCAACGGTCGATTGTTATAAATACGTCACTGTTCTGATCTGATTCCAGCAACTCGGTATGGATGTAGCCTTTTGCCTGGCGGAAAAATTTTACCCACTCGCCCGA
>CAZCRJ010000006.1:8720-18213 GCA_964501015.1 uncultured Roseivirgaceae bacterium
ACTCGGTATGGATGTAGCCTTTTGCCTGGCGGAAAAATTTTACCCACTCGCCCGAAGCGTTATAAAATTTCAGAAAGTCATCCCGGTGTTCCGGGTTGATGGTGTATTGCCAGATGATGGTGTACATTAAACTGCGACTTATTTATGGACAACTATCAGAACCCATCGTCATCGTCATCTTTTTTAATACGGCTTTTCGCTTTCGATTCACCGTGCAAATCATACGGTACCTGAATGCCTAAATACTGTGTACGGAAGCGGTTTACAAATTCAAGCGTCTCTTCTTCCGTTCCCGGAAGGAAAACCATCTCCCCGATTTTAGCCTTGCCTGAATTGGTGCGTTTGTAGACCGTCATGTTAAATTCATTGTTGGAAGAATACATGAGCATGCGGTTGTCTTCATATCCGAAATAATACCATGATTCGGGAGAGGCTTTCAGAAAGACATTAAACACGGGTCCGCCATCTTCGTTTTTCTTGATTTCCATAAACCCTTCAAACGCGCCATTGATATCGGTGCGGTTGATGTTGGAAAGTCCCAACGAACCTTCACTGTAAAACGCTTTCAGTTCCTGCGACCATTTGAGGTCTACATTGGCAAAGGTTAGCGGCTTCATGGTTTGCGGAATAGTCGCCAGCGGCACATAGCCTTGTGCACTGCGTTTGTCGTAATCCTGTGCCGCTTGCTCACCTACCAGGTCAGCCAGTTTGTAAAGTAATTCTGTAGGATCACCCATTCCCTCTTCCACACTTTCATTTTTTACTACATTCGCCAGGTCTACAGCCATGATATCAAAAGCTGTAGATACAGCCGTTGTGTTCATCATCAGGAGCGAGTTCATGCTGATGCTATTTGTTTCCATATTGCCCTGCCCGATAACGCTCGCAATAATTTCAAAGTCGCGGGTGGGCTTGAAGAACTGAACCGGCCCCTCAAATTTTACCTGAGAGGTTTCATCGTTGTATGAAAACACTTTGCCGGTTAACTTATTGCCGGCAGCCTTTTCAAGATCTTCAACTTTGTATTCTTTCGATTCAACATCATAAAATAACGTACCGCTTGGTGTATAGAAGTCATCATCTTCATTCAGCTTTTCGTTCATGAAGGAGATATACAGGGAATTGTCTGCTGCAGAAAAGTGAAGACCTGCACCAACCTTTACACCATCTTCGGTCAGGGCCTTATCAAAGTTGATGTACACTTCTGTTTCATCCCCGGATTGTTCATAGCGGATCCAGGAATCGTAATACTTAATCTTCTTGATGTCGAGCTTAATGCTGCCCGATAAATTCAAGGCTGGTTTGGTGGCATACATAATCATGTCACCTTTGTAAAACATACCTGCTCCCAATACCAGCTGATCCAACTCTGACACCAAACCTGTGGCCACTGTTTGTAAGGATGCTGTTGATTTTTTTCGTGTTGACTTTTTTACTCCTGCATCCTCCACTATCGGCTCAAGGTGGAAGTCGGTCATTTTAATGTTAAATGTGTCATTCAAAAAATTTACATACTGATAAGTGGCATACCCGGTAAATTCCTTTCGCGAGATAACATCCACCACGCCATCCGTAAGGCGGTGATAGGCATTCAGTGTATCAATAACTATGGTGGTATTGCGCAGTGTGCCAATTTTTGCATTCTCCAGAATCAACACCTCCCCGTTCTCTGGCGTAATCTTCGCATCGGCTACAATGATGTAGGGTATGCCGCTTACTTTGAGTTCCTGAGTGTTCAGGTCATACTCTGCTTTCTCTGCATAGAAGCTTAGGGAATCAAGTTCTTTCCGTGTGGTATAGAAATAGGAGTCCTCTAAGGGCACATCTGCTCCTTTGTCCATGGTAATTTTTTGGGTGGTAAGATCCCACCGCGCATTGGGAATGGAGGTCTTGAATTGTGCAAACGGAAAGTTGATGGCCGCATCACCGGCAACCTCCGGACTGATGTCGGCATAGTTGCGTGCCAGGTTAAAGGTTACGCGAACATCTGTTCCGTCAATTAATGGTTTATTCGGATCAGCCGATTTTGTTCTGAACCGCGCATGGCGTGCGGTAAATTCTTTTGATGAAAAGGTCATTTCACGTGACCGTAAATCTGAGCCACGGGTATCCACCCTACCGCTGCCAATCAGTCCATTCTTTGAAATGATAACCTGACCGGTTAGCTGTGCGGTGGAGTCGTAAAAATTGAACGGTGTGGTGGTGGTACGCAACCGCATGTTGTCAACCTTGGGTTGCCACTTCATTGCATAGTTTGGAAAGGATGCTTCCGGGAAATATACCTGGCCAAATTGCTTCTCCGTCATATAGGCTCGTTCACCAAGCGCAACAACCGAGTCGGCATAGAAGGTGAAATCCGTTGACTTCAGCGTGGCGGCCCAGAAGGTAATGGTCCCATCGGAACGGATCCCCTGGTTATCAAGGCGAATCGTTCCATTCAGCTTTCCGTCTCCCTTGTACAACCGGTATCCACCGGAGGGAATGGAGTGATCAAAGCCCAGTGATTTATCGGGCATGGTATGAAGGCGTTCCTTAAAGCTGGGAAACATTCCACTCGACACGAAGGTACCATCAAAGTAAATGGCAGTAGGGTCAGCATCATTTAAACTATCCAGCTTAAAGGGTGGCACGGCAAAAAATACAGATCGGTCATACACACCGTGAAGAATTTCCGGTCGGTTGAAATAAATCACACCACCCGTGGTCGCATCCAGGCGTGGAAAATTAGGTACAGCTATTTTCCCCGACTTATTGTTTGGCTTGGTGATAAACAATGTCCCGGACGACTCCGATATATTTCCCAATCCACCTTCGGCTGCCGCCAGTGAGTCTGCACCCACCATGGAGTTGTTGATCTTCTTACGAATGGTCTGCCCTTTAGCATTTACATCCAACGCAAAGAAGTTGATGGAGTCAATGTGCTTCAGGTTGATGAAGAAGCTGTCGTATTTTAAGGTGAATTGCTTTCCATGAATTTCAAAGTTGCCGGCCGTGATGGTGCCGTTGAATTTTATGTCGCGGTTTTGAAGAATGGTTATCACGGAACTGTCCGGCTCAACCATAACGTTGAGGGAATCACTAACACTAAACTTTTCCACCCCACGTACAGTCATACTACCCTCGGTAAAATTTACTGTGGCGTTCGGGTACCGGGGTTTTGAAAGATCCGTTAACGCATACGAACCCGGCTGGGATAAAATTTTCAGATTATCGTAATCCACTTCACCTTTCCAGGCCAGGTATTCGGTAACCGTTTTTTCTTTCACTTTAATCAGGTCGCCTTTTCTCCAGTATTCCACCATGCCTTTTATCTCCAGAAACTCCACTGCTTTTTGTACAGCTCGTAAATCAAGACCATAGGCTTGGGCTATAGATCCAGTGTACGCTTCGCGGGTGTTGTTCTCCACACAATAGCGCCCAATGATAGCAAGGGGATGAAAGTTAAACCCAACTCCGGTTAACGCTCGTACATCATCCGGATGATAATAATCCACCGACTCAAGAATCATGGGCAGTACTGCCACTCATCTGGGAAAATATTTCCAGGCTGTCAGCCTTTAAATCCCACCGCAACAGCGCGGCTGAAAAATCAACATTGAAATACGTGGCGGAAAACGGGGTGTGCTTCAAACTTCCCTTTTCGCTGGTCAGCACCACCTTGTCAGAGTTGTAATCGTATCGCATCTTCACGGAGTGGTGACTGATGGAATCATTTTGGTGATAGATGGAAAACTCTGAACGTTCGGCTGTAACTCCTACCGAATCATTAAAGATAAATTCGTGTGAACGGGCCGAGAATTTTTTTGACCCAATGCTGTCGCCAACCACAATTGTGGCCAGGTCGCCATTCACATTGGTGCTACGGATAGCGGCCCCCTTCAGACTGAAGCCACCTGTGTAACGCATGCGCTCCGGACCAAGGCCCTGTATGGCAAGAGTGCTCTGATACGAGGTAAACCGCGGATAGGTTGATGGTTGGGTGCTTTTTCGCGAAAGCGATTTGAACTCAAATGTTCCGGGTATAAGCCCGGGAGTTTTTCCTGAGTAGTTCAGGTTAACAAGCGCAGCATTCAGTTCCGGCTTCCTTACGTTAAAACTGTAATCCGTGAAATTGCAATACACCATATCGGATGGCAATCCGGTGGTGGACCAGTCGAAACGGCCACCTTCACCAACGAAAATATTATCCGTAAGGGAATAAACGCCCTTTGTGTTGCGAAGCTCTACCGAATCATAGGCTGTTACAAAATTCAACGTAACGCTGTTAAAGCGAATCACGGCTCCCTCCAAAGCCGGTGGGGGCGGCAGCATTTCCCAGGCAGGTACCTCAATAAAGGGTTCCGGTTCAGCCGGTTCATCAACCCAGTCATCCCAATTTGTTTCTGTTTCTTCTTCCGGAAGGGTTTCGTCTATCGGGGGCGGGATGTACTCGATGAAGTCAAAACTGTAACTGTCATCACGTGCATATAGCCGATACGTTTTATCATAAAAGAGTGCATGTCGTTTGAAAAACGTGTTGGAGGCTGTCAGAAATTTCAGCGCTTTATCTGCCCGGTAATTTTCAATTACGCGGTCAACCACATTCAGGAAACTATTGATCTGCGAAACATCTGCACCCTCTACGCTGACGGCATTCACGAGTGATCCGAAATATTGAACAAAGTGCGGACGAAGCTTATAGCCTTTGCGCTTCATCGCATAGAATTGCTGCTGAATGCGCTGTTGGTGAGTAAGACCTAAGTTATTCCAGGCCAATGGAAAGCCTGCACCCACCACCATGGCCTCGGTGTTTTTGGTGTTTTCCAGGATGATATTGATGCTGTCCGGGAAGCTTATATCCATGGTGATTTTCTTCGCACTCTGGGCATAGCCTACAGAACACATACAGAAAATGCTTATTATAAGATATATGAAGGCCTTTCTCACGCTATTTAAACCCCTTAAATTCGTAAATATTGCCGAAATAAGCTAAACGCATGATTTAAGTGATGTACTATCGGTAGGTGATCACTATCCCATGACGTCTATAACGAAGTTCAAACGTTAAAGGTATTTGACCGAGGCACGTGCTCACCTGATTGTTCCTTGCACCGTATTCGGTAATGATCCTAATCTTTAACACACCGAACCGAATGCCCTGCCTGTTTCTTGAAATCAGGAAGTTGAGGACTGCCTACGCTTGAATTGTAATTGACCAGATAATACCCGCGTGCGCTTTCATCCGTACGTGCCGTTGATGACCAGAATAATCCAAGTACTCCCATTGGATAGGAAAAAGAGGTCGCGCTCTTTGCGCCTCCCGGCAATGCAGTAAATCTAAGTTCGTTTGTCACCGAGGGATCGGTGGTTAACCAATGTACGGTTCCGCGTTCTTTAAGATAACGCCCGGCATCACCTTCACCTCCGAGTACTGAAAACAGGGTTGTCCATTCTTCTTCTGATGGCGTATGCCAGCCAGTGGGACAAAGGTTGCGCGCATCGGAAACAGCATACCAGTTATATAATTTACCAAAAGGATGGTTGAAGGTTGCATCGTTCTCATAATAACTCCATGCCGGACCAGTGGCATTACGCCAGGATTCCATATCGGTTATGTTCTGTATCGACTCCCCATTCGCAAATTTTGTAGTTCTCAGGTTTTCCACTGTCCAAACTTGTGACAAAATGGTAGTGGCTGTATAGTGGTTTCCATCAACATCTGTTATGGCTGCTGCTGGCATGGTGATCATCAATTCATTTCCATAATTGGTGCCTGCTATATTCGTGGCGTACGCCCGGATGTAATAGGTTTCACCGGGTTGTAGTCCGGATGGTTCGCTGGTAAAGTCATCGTATAGTAAATAATCTTCGGTTTTCGAATCAGCAAGTGTAGGGCCAGGTGTTTTACTCCAGCAAACACCCACAGCCGTAATCTGTGCATCTCCGGTAGAGAGAATTTTACCTCCGGTGGTCGGGATAAAGGTATTGGCATTATTGATTTCCTGGGTTACTACTCCGGGAAGGTTTTTGGTAGCAAACAAAGCAAAGTCGCCATAGAAGGTACCACTGACACCAATGGCGTATGGCCGTACGTAATAGCTCGTGCCGGGAGCAAGACCTGATATGGTAGCTTCATATTGCCCGGCTCCGCTACCCACGGCAAGTTTGGAGTCAGCAATGGTAGGATTAGCATTGGTGCTCCAACAGAATCCGCGCTCCGAAATCTGGCTATCGGAAAATACGTTACCGCGTAGGAATGCTGTATTCCCGGTAATGTCCCCAATGTCTACAAGAGAAACGCCCACCGCTGAAAAGGTGACATCATTTCCATAAGCGATGCCACCTGTGCTAACCGCATATGCACGTATATAATAGGTAACATTGCTTCCAATAAATACTTCACTGGTAAAACTTCCGCTGCCAGGCCCCTCCTGGGTTGCACCGCTGGAAATGGTTGGATTTGGAAATGTGCCAATGCAAACTCCCTTCTGGATAATGTCCGCTCCCCCATCCGAAGTAATGGTTCCTCCAGTCTTAAAGGAAATAGAAGTTACTCCCGAAATTTCTTTCGTTACGACTGCCGGCCGTTCCGGGTTTTCAAAACAGGACACCAGTACTGTGCTCATCAGGATGATCGCACCAAGGGTAAATAAAAAAGAAGTATAAGGATGGATATAAGGTCTCATTCTTGAAAGGAGTAAGCTTATTTAAGAATAAAATGGTATCCGAGACTAATCGTTACCGGCCAGGGATCTTTAACCTCATAGCCAATTTGCTCGAGGGCGTTAACGCCATCTTCATAGGCTTGCGGACGGAAGGGAAGCAGCAATTCAAAACTTAGAAATGATTTGCCTTCTTGTTTGAATCGCCACGCCAGCCCGGTGCCCAGAGTGGGGCCATAGTAGGTTGTCTTGGACTCTTCCGGTTCCTCAATGATTAATACGGCATTGTACCCATACATCGCGGATACAAATACATTGACCAATTTTTCGGAAGGAAAATGATACTGGAGTCCCACCGCATGGCCGAGCCCATTCAGGTTATACCCGGCCGCGCCAAAGATGGCCAATTGTTTTACAGGCGAATAACTAAGGCGTCCACCAAATCCACCATAATCAAGCCCGATCCCCAGACCAAGATTAAGCTTACCGGTACCCTGGGCAAAAAGCATGGAGGTAGAACACAATCCGATGCAAAAGAGAATAAGCAGTCTTTTCATACGTATACAAAAGTTGGCAAATCCCTCACAGAAATCAATCCATAAACAACAAAATGATAAATAATGTTAGGGAATGATTGATTCATATTAGCCTTCTTCTTAAAGCAATTATAAACCTCTGGTGAACAAATTTCGGCTTTGGAAGTTTTTCTTTTAGCGTGCCTTATTTAGCAACAAACACGCCCAGGTCTCACGTGCATCATGACGTACTTTTTCCAGGCCATACCGGTGAGCTTCCGTAAGTAAATCCGGAATGTCGTGTTCATAGAATCCGCTGAGCAACAACAGCCCGCCAGGTTTCAGATGCACGGCATAGTGGTGCAGCTCATCCAGTAAAATGTTTTTGTTGATGTTGGCGAGAATGACATCAAAGGGTTCCTCAAAAGCGAGGTCACTAATTTTTCCTTTTCGGATAACAATGTTAGTGCATTGGTTGATCGCTGCGTTTTCCGTTCCGTTCTCCACACTCCAGTCATCGATATCAAACGCTTCCACATGTTTTGCTCCGCGCTTGGCTGCCATAATGGCGAGCACTGCTGTACCTGTGCCAGCATCCATAACGGTTTTGTTAACATGGTCAATGGACAACTGTGCCTTCAGCATCAGGTAGGTAGTTTGATGATGCCCGGTACCAAACGACATTTTGGGAGTGATGATAATCTCCAGCGGACAAGACTTCTCCGGGTGGTGAAACTCCGCGCGTACCATCACCTCATCCTCCACCACAATGGGCTCATAATTTTTTTCCCATTCCTCGTTCCAGTTTTTCTTTTCAATGCGGTCCAGATAAAACACGAGGGGATGAACTTCCGCATACTTATGCTTTAATTCCTGAAGCGCTTTTTTATCGTAGCGCTCCTGCTCCACGTATGCCTCAAAGCCTTTATCCGTTTCCATGAACGTATCAAAACCAACCTCGGCAATTTCAGCCATGAGGATTTCAGCAAAGGTGGGATCACAAATAACCTGGAGGCGGGAGTAGTACATGATTGTTGTGGTGAACAACAAAGATTGGTGTTTTATGCTGGATGAAAAAATGAACTGCATTGCCTTTTGGAGCTTTTCTCTACTACGGTATGCACACGATCGTTGTGTTGATATTCCTCTCCAACAAAGGCTTAAATAAAAACATCAGCGTCCCCTTACGGGTGACGCTGATGGGGTGCAAAAAAGAAAAAGGCCACCAATTCTGGAGGCCTTTTAAACTCTTTACTAATGAATTAAGGATTACACATGCCGTTTAATTTAGCCACGAATCCTTGCCAGTAAGTGTTATTTTGACCTTGATTACCACCTGCATCCGTTAGTGTATATTCCAAAACAATTTGTCCAGAAGTATGTGGTTCATCTTCATCACCGCCAATTGTTTTAGTCGCAATAAAATCACCGTTATTTTCAAGTCTTCCTGTAGTATAAGCAGTAAATTCCTGGAAAGAATAACCCTTGCCGATTAATTCAGGAAGTATATAGTAGTCGATGGTAATTGTATACCTGCGATTATTGCCACCAGCATTTGTTCTAACTCTTTTGAATTCTACAACTCCAACGTCCTTTATGATAAACTCACCAGATTCAACCGTTTCTTCATTTTCAATTCCGGTTGTCGTATCATCGAAATAGCTTTCATTTCTCTTCCACTCATCTGTACAAGCAACTGCACATGGTTGAATAGAATATGACATGTACGTTGCCCAATTCCCGGTTCCTGAAGGATTGAATAATTTATTACCTGCCCAGGCACCTTCTTTCTGCTTAATATCCGCCACCATAACACCGCCTTCTTCACGAATATTTTCAACTCTCACAACCTCTGCATGAATGGCAACATCAAATTCTCCAAGATCTCTTAAAAAGTCTGATATCGCTAATTCATATGTAAATTCCTGGTTAGCATTTCCATAATCAAGAACTATAGTTTCGCTTATAGGAAATTGACCCGGTGCCGGATTTCTCATCCCCTTCTTTCCCTTGGTTGCAAAGTCTGTTTCAACTTGTCCAAAGAATCCGTGAATTTTTGTAATGAACCAATCGCCATTATCAAATCCTTCACCTTTTTCAATGCTTACGGTAACGTACATAACATCACCTTCATTGAATACAGTAACCTCACCAACAGGAATGTGTTGTCCTGCCATTAGTTTGTGTGTTTCCGGTGTACCACAGGCAGTATAGCCTGTTCCCACTCTCGCATTAGTAAATGCATTCTTGTTAAAATTCAACGCTACCTGTTCAGATAGATTCGGAGCAATATTCTCCGTACTGCACGCAAAGGCCATTACGGCCACGATTAAAAAC
>CAZCRJ010000007.1:0-11725 GCA_964501015.1 uncultured Roseivirgaceae bacterium
TGAACTAACCAAAGCCGGTCTGTGGTTTTTAGGGGCTGGTATTCTTTACATGGTTACGATCGGATCATGGCTCATGCCCAAACACCCACCGGGAAAGGGATTGGCTGAATCCTACAACATGGATAACTACATTGCTGAAGTTAAGCTGCTGCCGGATTTTAAGGATAATGGCAAAAGCATTAAGGACTCAGGCTTTGTTCAGGAAAACGATCTGGAAATACTCAAAATTATCCGTAACGATAAGGCCTTTCAACCGTTTCCTTTCTTTACACTTTTATCCGGAGACATCCTTAAGTTGAGGTGCAACATCGATGAACTCAAGAAACTTGAATCCGGTAAAAAAGTCGAAATCGTTCAGTCCGGAGAATCCCTTCTAAAAGAAGAAGAGGATCAAAAAGGAGAAATGCAACTGCTGGAAGTGCTGATTAATCCAGACTCGCGGTATTCCGGAAAGTCTATTCGAACGCTTCGCCACTGGCACGCCTTTAGCAACGCACCTGTATTGGCCATCCGAAGCCGCAATGAAATCGTGAATGAAAAATTAACTGAGGTGCTTTTAAAAAATGGTGATATATTATTGCTACGTGTTAATACTGAACAACATCAGGCAATAAAAGAAAATGGCAACTTCCTTATTTTATCCGAAACAGAAAACATCAGCGTTGAATTAAAACGTGCCATCCCTACCCTGGCTATTGTTACCATGGCCATTGTGAGTGCGGCATTGGGCTGGTTGCCTATTGTGCTCAGTGCATCACTTGCAGCCTTGGTGCTGATTGTATTGCGCTTTATCTCCCCAGAAGAGGCGTATAATTCCATACATTGGAAAGTAATTTTCATGCTTGCCGGTGTACTTAGCATGGGATTGGCCCTGGAAAAAACCGGAGCTGCATCAATTCTTGGTATTTTCATAACCGATACACTGGGGCAGTTTGGTCCGCGTGTACTCGTTTCTGCCTTTTTCTTCATCACCTTTATGGCCACCAATATTATGAGCAATAATGCTTCGGCTGCCTTGCTTGCCCCCATTGCTATTGTTACTGCCCAGAGCATGGGCATCAGCGAGCGGCCTTTGTTAATGGCGGTAACGTTTGCTGCATCGCTTAGTTTTATGACGCCCATGGGCTATCAAACCAATACGATGATTTATGGCCCAGGAAATTACCGCTTTGTTGATTATTTACGCGTAGGCACGCCTCTTAATTTGTTGCTGTGGCTAATTGCAACGTTTACCATACCCTATTACTTCCCCTTCTAACAGAAGATTTTTTCCTCACCTATAGAATGGTGACTAAAAATAATTTTTTTGTCTGATGATGTGTTCCGTACTTTTATTTTTTAAAATCAGCGTATTGATTGTCGACTATTGATCGGATGCAAAAAGGACTTTCGTTTGATTCGTTACGGGTAGGGAAAAAATATACGCTCATTAATTATGGTGAGGTGCACGACTTCATGGTTGAGTACATTTTGCCCAACGGGGATTTCAGGGTGAAAAATATTCATACCCTTGAGCGTTACTTGCTGAAAGAATTAATTACCTACGGCAAAGGAAATGATTTTGAAATACTCGAACGGTATAATTCATAGCTGTGGATAAAATTCTCATCATTAAAATTTTATATGCTGCAGCATCCTTACAGGGAGTTTTTCTGGCCTGGCTTTTATGGCAAACAAAAGTAAACCAACCAGCCAATACAATATTGGCGTTACTGCTGGTTTTCATTTCATTTCATCTGATCCTTGTTGGATTTGATGAGCGTGAATTCTTCTTAGTATTCCCTCACCTTAGCCATATATCGTGGGTAATCGGTATGCTTTATGGACCGTTTGTTTTCCTCTATATTCAGAAACTAACCAGCACACCCGTAAAACCCTGGATTATAATACTTTTATTTCTGCCATTTATCGTTGTTGTCTTATCGTTATTGCCATACTTCGCCCAAACTGCTGAAGAGAAGCGCAAGTACCTTGATGCCTTTGAACTTGCCCGCCAGGATGATTTCGGATGGATAAACCAATTTGTTTCCATAATGCACATTCTGTTCTCAGTCGGGAATCTTGTCTTTTATTTGTATTGGGAAAGAAAGCAATCAGAGGAGTTTTCATCCATGGATGCCACTCAGGTTAAATGGCTTAAACAGTTTTTGATCTTTTTAGCAGTTATAACCATGTTTGGTGTCCTTATCTTTTTTGCGCGTATCTGGAGCGTGCCCTTACTGAAAGATCTTTATCGGTTTCATTTTATTGGTGTGGTCATTCTTTTTTATTGGCTTTCGTATAAGGCACTTACACAACCAGTGCTCTTTGGCATTGGCATGTTGCCAGTCGAAATGTTACCTCTACCTGAGAACCCACCAGTCCCTAAAACCATAAAAAACACTACCGATAATAATGAGCAGCTGGCCTCTATTTATGCTACCGTAAAGGCAGTACTGGAAACAAAACAATTGTACCTGAAAAGTGATCTCACACTTACTGAGTTGGCCAGTTATGCCGGCTTTACCCGAAATCAGGTTTCACAGGCTATCAACACACAATTTAAAGGCAATTTTTTCGATTTTGTGAATGACTTCCGGATTGCCGAATTTAAAAAGCAGGTTCTGAATCCGGACAACAAGCACCTCTCACAGGTGGGTATTGCCCTGGAATCAGGGTTTAACTCAAAGGCCTCCTTTTATGCTGTTTTTAAGAAGAAAACTGGAATGACCCCTTCCGCCTTCCTGGAAAACCAATAAAATTGGAGGTAAAGAGTCTGAAAGGATAGTTCAAGACCATTATCCTGCCATTAAAGGCAACTTCTTTTCTCCTTACCGTTCATTACCTTCAACTAACGTGAACAAAATGAATAACGCACTTAAAATTACTATGCTGCTTCTGGCTGTAGCCGGAGCTGTATATTCTCAAGACTATCAAAAGAGACCCTGGATGCCTCTTGAGAACAGAGTAGGACTAGCTATGGGAATTGGCTCAATAACGTATCTTGACAAGAATACATCGCCTCTTATTTATAGGAGCACTCCGAAAAACGTCAGATTATTCTACGCTCTCGAAACCAATGATTTTCTTTTTTCCTGTGATATTGATTTTAAAATCGGAGGGACTACTCCAAAATATCATAAGGACCGCGTGCTTCATTTTGAGGAGGAGGATTACACCGGCAAAAGGGAAGATAAAAAGTTCCCGGCAGGAGGCACCTTTATGGCCGGCAGGATTTCCCTGGGAGCATACTATAAAATTCCTTCTACACAGGAATCAACTTTTAAGGTTGCTGTTGGCGGACGAATTGCGAATGAAGTATTCTATCCGCAAGGATGGACAACAGCCGGATTATTGAATGCGCTTACTTTCAGTCCGGAAGCAGTGACCCAGCACCGTGTAAACGAATTCCATTCCTTTACCGCCAATATCCGGATACCCGTTGTTGCTCTACTCACGCGGCCCCCTTACGACAATACGGTTTCTGCCCCTGACAAAACAATAGTCAGCGGCTTTTTCCAAAACTCTGAATGGACAAGTGTTAAAAAATTTCAGACTCCTGTAATTGGCCTGGGGTATAATTACCAGATAAACCAACGCTGGGGCGCAGGATTAAACTATGAATTTGGTTGGTATAACATTTCAGCGCCACAGCAGTTTCGGGCAGTTAATCAAGTCGTTCTCGCCAATGTGTATCACCAGTTTTAAAATAAAAAATTATGAAAGCAAAAGCAGTACAGTATTTCAAGTCGTTCGCACTCTTCTTTATACCGTCTCTTTTTATCATGGCTTCATGTGAAGAAGAGTTAATTGGCACAGAGATATCCAATACTCCAACGCAAAATTTCGAACACTTCTGGAAAACGTTCGATCAGCATTATGGATTGTTCGATGTTAAAGGGATTGACTGGAGTGCACATTATGATGAGTTTCGGCCACAGGTACATGACCAGATGACTGACGCAGAATTATACACCATTCTCAGCAATATGATCATACGGTTAAATGATAACCATGTTAATCTTTATCCTACAAATGGAGCGTTGCCAGTATTTCCGGGAGGTATTCTCCGGTACGAGGATGGAGTGCTTACCATTCTTAAAGTTCAGGAGGATTACGCCCTTGATGTTGTTAAAAACTATTGTACAAATTTGACGGAGTTAAGTCCGAATATGCGCTATGGTAAACTTGACAACACACTAGGGTATATCAATCTTACCGGAACAGATTCCAGAAAGAGTACAGAAAAGTCAATGGATAAAATGCTGGATGACCTGCAGCACACCGAGGGTCTGATTATTGATATTCGTGCGCATTATGGAGGATTTGATGCAATCTCACAATACATTGCTGGCCGTTTCACCACTGAAAGATCACTTTACATGACTTCACGAAAACGAAATGGCCCCGACTATTCTGATTTTACTGAGACTACTCAGTGGTATAGCTCGCCACATGGTAGTGTCCAATACACGAAACCGATTATACTATTAACCTCACGTTTTACACAAAGTGCAGGAGAAACTTTTGCCCTGGCCATGAAGGAGCAAATTCATGTTACTTTTCTAGGCGATACAACTGCAGGAAGTTTCTCTGACAACCCCAATTTCGAATTACCCAATGGCTGGATTTTCAGTGTATCGGTTGGAGATTACCGGGCTGCAGACGGAACCAGTTATGAAGGGCATGGTATCCCTCCGCACATTGCTTTCAAAACACGAAGAGAGGATTTACTTGCCGGAAAAGATCCCGCTCTTGAAAAGGCAATAATGATACTCCACAAGTAATCGGGTTAGTAAGAAAAATGGGGAGAAAGACGAATTCTTTCTCCCCATTTTTCTTATTTGTGTACTTATACTTCGATCAGTCTACCGCATGTTGCGTTTTTTCAAGCGCACTCTGTAGTATCCCGAATCGCTCATGTGATAGTTCCTTACCGGCAATTCCTATCAGCATGGAATATACTTCTGCCGGTGCAGCGCCCTGCACCTCAGCGAACCATTTCACTAACTCCGTGTTATTGATCCCGCGTATCATCCACCGGGCATAGTGCATCATCTTTTCGGGAGGGGTTTGTTGCACAATGGTTCTCTCTGTTGCCTTAATTTGCTCATCCGTGTATTCCTTCCAGAGAACGGCATTTAAGTCAATCTCTTCCTTATTCATATGATACAAGTTGAACGCGATAAATTCTGTAAAGGCATAATATAAATTTCTTCCCGTCATTACTCTTCCGGATGCCGTCTTTTCTGCGCGCCATTGCTGAATTAAATCATGGAGTACAATGCTGAGTCTGTGATCCTCTTCATGTTCCTGCTCAAACATGGCGGCAACTTCAGGATGGATTTTCTCCAAGGGTTGGTTATAAAAATGGTCTTCATTATGTGCATGGCCTTCGAAGAGCATGAGTACATCTTCAACTTGCTTCAGTGCGACTTCTCCTGCCTCCTGTTCAGACAGGTCACACTGCTGAAGCTGTAGTGCCGTATCATAGAGAAAGGCGCGTAATCCCTTATGAATCTGATTAAAACTGTTGTAACGTGTTGTGTTCATAATTTCAATTTATGGTTAAATACTTTTTAAATAGACATAGAGTGCTTTCAATTCCGTATCGGTAAAGGCTGCAGTCATGTTCCAGGGCATATTCTTTGGGTCAAGAATTTTTCCTTCAGGTGTTTTCCCTGTGCGCAGCGTTGTAAGAAATTCCGTCTCCGTCCACCGCCCGACACTGCCTGTTGATCCGGTAAGATCAGCCACAACCGGAAATCCTGGAGCAACAGGTTCTCCTCCTTTCATGTTCGGGCGATGACACCCCTGGCAAGCAACCGATAAATAGTGCCCATACGGTATCGACACTTCTGCCTCAATTTCTGCATCAAGTTGGCGGGTATGGTCAATCATTTCTGCTGGAAGAAGAGGCAACTTATCCAGTGCGGTAAGCACATAGGTTAATGGCCTAAGGGCATTTTTCGGAAGTTCCCGGTCAACCGGAGGCACCTGCTGGGCATAGGCAATAATAGCAGCCATATCTTTTTCAGTTAGCAGTGTATATTCATGCGATGGCATAAACAATAGCGGCCTGCCATCCCGGCCAACGCCATGCTTAAGCGCCCTTACAAAATCAATGTCAGTATACTCCTTTGGTAATCCTCCATTGCCTTTGGTTAGATTTTTAGCTACCAGTAGGCCCAATGCCGGATCATCAATAAAAACGCGGCCGCCCAAATCTGCACCATGACAATCCTGGCAACCCTTGGTGATGGTCAGGCGTGCGCCATAGGCCAGTTGTACGCTGTCCGTGGGCAAACTGATGGGGGAAGGACTAACAGAATAATGCTTCTTCATGCGGGCCTGAGTCTTGTAATACGCAAAACTGTACATCCCAATAGCGCACAGGATTAATGAACCAACAAGAATTCCTGCAATTCTAAATACTCTGATTATCATCTTTTATTTGGTTTTCCATGGTAACGGAGAAACCAAAAACAGAAGCCTACGTTAAACGGAGCATCGTATACCCAAAATGGATTTTATGAAGGATGCACCATCCGTCCCTGTCGATGAATTTTTGCACTACACGGTTAGCCAAACGGAGGTTAATGGATTTAACATCTCAGAACGGGTACATCCCGAATTTGGATATTGGAGGGAACGCAACCTGGATCTTGGCCATATCCGGATTTTTGAAAATGTAGCTAGCCTGAAACGAAACGTAAATGTTCACTTTGTTGATGAAGGACTCAGGGAACATGTTCATCATTGTATTTCACTTGAGGGAAAATTGGGAACACATTTTAACCAGCAGAATGTACGGGCAGCGCTGAATCCGAAAACATTTCACCAGATTTTTCTTCCCAGTGATCACTATCATCTGACCATGGAGGCGCAATTCACCAATGTACACATTGCTATTAACCGCGACCATTATATCAGCTTGTTACCGGATTCTGAAAAGTGGTCATCTGAAATGAAGGAGAAATTACTTTCCAGCCAGGTATTGTATACCGGAGAATTTAACCTGTCGCCACAAATGATGCATATCATTTATGCTATTTTTGACAGCCCGATCAGTGGTTCGTTAAAGAAACTATTAATTGAAGCAAAAGTTCATGAACTTATTGCTGAACAATTACACAATAGCGTTCGGCATTCCGTTACAAAAGCAATCGGACATTCCAGGGATTTATTTGTTGCAATCCAACAATACCTTGATGACACTTTTCTTAACGATCATTCCCTTAAAGGCATTGCCCGGCATTTCGGAATAAATGAATTTACTCTAAAAAAAGGCTATCGGGAATATTTTGATACCACGGTATTTGATTACTTGCTGACAAAGCGACTTCAGTACAGTTATGAGTTATTGCAGGGCAGTGCTAAAACAATTGAACAGATTGGCAGTGAAGTGGGCTATAAATATCCCAATCATTTTTCCACTGCATTCAAAAAGAAGTTTGGTGTACGGCCTACACAGGTCAGGTAAGAGGCCGGGAGTGATTACCCAAACAAATCAGAACTCAGATACCGGTCGCCACGATCACACACAATAAAAACGATTACTCCACTTTCTAGTTCTTCAGCAATAGTGAGGGCAGCGTGCAATGCTCCCCCGCTGCTCATGCCCGCAAGAATGCCCTCTTCTTTAGCCAGGCGTTGTGTCATGGTGCGGGCATCGGATTCGCTGATATCAATGGTACGGTCAACGCGGTGGGGTTCAAATATTTTTGGCAGAAACTCAGGTGACCATCTCCGTATACCCGGAATACTGGAACCATCCTTTGGTTGGGTGCCCACAATCTGAACGGCAGGGTTTTGTTCTTTTAAATAGCGTGATACACCCATAATGGTTCCTGTCGTTCCCATTGCAGAAACGAAATGCGTAACACATCCCTTTGTTTCACGCCAGATTTCCGGACCAGTAGTTTTATAATGCATGCCGTAGTTATCGGCATTGGCAAACTGATTGAGAATATAATACCCTTCCTCTTTCGCCATTTGTTCAGCCACCTCTCGTGAATATTCTATAGTACGGGCAGAAGGTGTTAATATCACTTTTGCACCATACGCTTCCATAGCGAGTACACGTTCGCGTGTAGAATTATCCGGCATTACCAGGGTCATGTGCAAGCCCATGATACGGGCTATCATGGCCAATGCAATACCCGTGTTGCCACTGGTTGCTTCTACCAATTTATCCCCGGGTTTAACCAACCCACGATCCAGAGCTCCCTTAATCATCCCGTACGCTGCGCGGTCTTTCACACTCCCGCCCGGGTTATTGCCCTCCAGCTTTCCGAGCAGTGTTACGTTCTTGTTTACAGGAATATGCTGAAGTTCTACAAGGGGTGTATTGCCAATTAATTCTGCCAGTTTCATTATACAAAAGTTCGATGCGTTAACTGCTTGTTTTTATCACCATGTCGTCCGCTTCAGGTTGTCCATCTTGTTGAAGTTTTGCCTGGTAATAAATCTTAGAATCAGGCGGAAGGCTTTTAGTTATCCAAACATTTCCCCCAACAATACTGTTACGTCCAATCACTGTTTCGCCCCCCAAAATGGTTGCGCCCGAATAAATTACTACATGATCTTCAATGGTTGGGTGTCGCTTCTTTTTAGCATCTTCTTTTGAAACACTTAGCGCCCCAAGGGTTACCCCCTGGTAAACTTTAACATGATTGCCAATACGGGTTGTCTCGCCAATTACAATACCCGTACCATGATCGATGCAAAAATAACTGCCGATGCGGGCAGCAGGATGAATATCTATTCCGGTTTTGCTGTGTGCATGCTCAGTAATAATACGGGGCATTCCCTCAACGCCAAGTTGATGCAGCTTATGCGCTATGCGGTATGCCGCTATGGAGTAAAATCCAGGATACGTCCGGATTACTTCATTTTTGCTTTTGGATGCAGGATCACCTTCAAACATGGCTGTTACATCCTGCTGAAGTTCTTCAAAGAGCGCGGGAACAGAATCAAAAAATTGATTCGCCAATACAACAGGATCACCTTCACCATGATGAGGACTGTGTTGCAGGAACCGTTCCAGGTCGTGCTTCAATCGATGCAAAAGCGCTTCGAATTGTTCCTCTGATAAATGCGAAAGCTGGGTGAAATCTGCGAACAGCGCCCCCAGTAATTCATCAAAAAACAATGCAACATCAGCAGGGGCCGGACATGTGGGGCACTCCTGGTGGCTAAGAAAGAGTTTGTGTATAAATGATTTATCCATGCTCTACTTAAATATCAAAATTGCACAATTGGTTCCGGTATTTCAGAAAGTATTTCATGCAACTCGGGATATTCATAAACTAAGCTCACACCAACTACTTATCTCAAAATCATCTGATCTCCTTAAAGTAAATCTTCATGATGGTATGTCTAATTTTTGGCAAAAGACCCTCGATTTACATAGGATGGATTACCGAACATGCTTTATTCAGAACACTTATCCGTGAAATATGTAAGAAGCGGAGTTTCGGATGTAACTTTTTTTGCAAAGAAAAAGCCAACCTTTGCACCCAGATAAATCCGCCTACACAACCAGCGAAAACACATTTTAACTATTATACTCATGATGAAACTAAACTTTGTCGCAGTCCTTGGACTGCTCCTCATTGCAAGTACTGCAAATGCACAACATAATAACTTTGGAATTAAAGGTGGTTTAAACTACTATACTATTAAATCAGAGAACAACAGTAGTTTTGATCCAAAAATTGGCTTCAATTTAGGCCTTATAAGCCATATACACCTTGCCGATCAGTTTGCATTTCAGCCTGAATTGGTCTTTTCAACACAAGGCACCAAAAATTCCATGAATTCCACCAAATGGAATCTGAATTATATTAATCTCCCCTTGCTATTTCAATATATGTTCGACAATGGTTTCCGCTTTCAGGCAGGTCCACAAATAGGGCTGTTACTAAGTGCAAAAACTGAAAACAATAATTCAAGTGCTGATGTAAAGGACAGTTTTAAAGGTATAGACCTTGGTTTTGCATTCGGTGCAAGTTATGTACACCCCCCTTCCGGATTTGGTGTAGATGCCCGGTATAATTTCGGCTTGAGCAATATTAATGATGTGAGTTCAGAGGACTACTATAACTCAGGATTTCAGGTTGGTGTGTTCTATTTATTCGGACATAAAAACTAATCCCATTTTCATAACCAAGTCAGTACCCACTCAAACCACACCCATAACGTAACACCATGAAAGCTCCTTCATCACCCACAAAAATTGTTTGGATTCTTGGACTAATAATCGGACTGTTGGGAATTCTAGGGCATTTCGTACAGATAGAGTATTTGAGTGAGCACAATTACCTGCTGTTATTGATTGGATACATTCTTCTTGCAGCGGGGACAACGTTTAAAGGAATCTAACCTTCAGCAAGTCATCAAATCCAATCAGGATTTGATGACCTCTGTTGACCGACTATAGACAATGCGCTACATTACCCCATCCTGATTATTACGTTTCCTGTCTTTTGGCCTGAAGCAACATAGGTGTAAGCTTCTTTGATTTTCTCTATTGGATATGTCCGGTCAATAACGGGTATGAACTTTCCCTTTTCCAACAGGTCTTTCACAAATGATATGCTTGCCGGTATATTGGTCGGGACAGGGAAGATTACTTTTTTACCTCCCAGTACCGGGGTAATCAACGCCAGAAAAATATTCTGTGACCATGCTCCCAACTCGGATGATATATAAATGCCCTTCGGTTGTAATAAAGACTTACACTGGCCGAATGAACTCTTGCCTACCGCATCAAGAATGAAAGCATACCGCTCCTTATCCATTGTAAAATCTTCTTGTTCATAATCCACCACCCTATTGGATCCCAATAATTTCAGTACTTCAACATTCTTTGAATTGCCTACTGCCGTTACATGAACCTCAAAATATTTCAGAAATTGAACCAGCGCTGAGCCTATACCACCGGTTGCACCATTAACCAGTGCCTTATCCCCCGCCTTCAGTTTTACTTTTGTAATGAAGTTATAAGCATAATGCACAGCCTCCAGGCTTGCAGCCGCCTCTTCATACGAGATGGTATCGGGTATTTTTGCCATCGCTTTTCGATCAGCAATGGTCAAGTATTGGGCATGGGATTGTAGGCCCATATCATCAAATCCAAAAACTCTATCACCTATTTTAAACTTTGTAACGCTCATTCCCACCGCCTCCACAATACCCGCAAAGTCAGTTCCGGTAATGGGTAATTTTGGTTTAAAAAAACCGGTTACAAACCTCATAATAAATGGCTTGGCCATCAGGATGGCACAATCGGTTCGGTTAACAGTTGTAGCACAGATTTTTACCAGTACCTCCTTGTCACCTGGCGATGGTACTGGCACCTCCTTAACCTGAAGGATTTCCGGAGTTCCATAGCTAGTTCGAGTGGCAGCTATCATGGGGTTAAAGTATTCCATACTCATCCAAAAACAATTATTAAATTTTGTTCAGCTGAATGCCAAACATAGTTGATTAAACTCATCTGTCTGAAAGCTATTGGATTATATGGGAATTTCAACCACCCTCTCCTTTAATCCTCCCGCAAACTATCCGAAGGGTTTATTGCTGCACTTCGCATCGTGTGGAATGCAATGGTTACTCCAATAAGCAAAAAAATCAACAGTAGTGTTACACCATAGTTAACCCAAGAAACAGGTACATGATAGGCATAACTTTCAAGCCAGACCGATACCAGGTAGTAGCTGAATGGGATTGCGAAAATGGC
>CAZCRJ010000007.1:11735-18121 GCA_964501015.1 uncultured Roseivirgaceae bacterium
GGTGACAGCCACGTACTCCTTGATGAACAAATGTATTAGTTTCAGCCGACTGGCACCAAAAACCCTTCGTACCGCAATTTCCTTCGTTCGTGTTTTAAGGGTATAGGCGACCAAACCAAATAATCCAAGAAATGCAATAAAAATGGCCAGGCCACTGAAGGAAAATAAAAGATCAAGCTGCTGACGTTCCTGTCTATACAAGCGATCATACAGTTCGTCTAAAAATAAGTACTCAAAGGGATACTGCGGAAATAAGGCATTCCATGTTTCCTCTACCGCTGCAATTCCGGCACTCACTTGTTCCGTTGAAAGTTTTACCAAAAACGTTTGTAACCAAAGTGGCTCAAACACCATCACAACAGGATCGACTGTATTCTTTAGTGTTTCTTGATGAAAATCTTTCACCACACCTACAACAGGCCCTTTATCCAATGCGTAGGTACCTTGCGACCAACTGATTTCCTTTCCAATAGCATCCTTAGGATCAGTCCAGCCCATTTTATGCATGGCTGTTTCATTGATGATGTAGGCGCGTTTCCGGCTGATGAGATAGGCTTGGATAGATTCAGTTCCTGTAAACTCCGGTAGCGGATCATACGTCATTGATTTTGAAAGTGGTTCTCCTGCCAACAACTCCAATCCCATAACATCAATAAAATCATGATCGATAACCTGAATATCCATAGTTGGAGCTTCTTCTTTTGCCCCTACCATGCCTTCGTACATAACATTACCTCCATCGCGTATTTCTCGTGAAGGAACCTCCAGACAAGCTGATACTCCAACAATGCCCGGTTTGCCCGACAATTCATCTTTGAATGTCTTGAATTTATCTTTAACTGTATCGGGAACAGCAGTCATGGCCAGCACCTGATCCTTTTTGAGACCCAGGTTCTTTTCGTTGAGATACATAAATTGATTCCGGCAAATCATAGCGCTGCCAATCAGTAAAATACAAATTGCAAATTGACCTGTTACCATCAATTTTCTGAAGTTAATCCGGTTGGGCCGGTTTGTCATCGCCACCACCTTGTTGGTTTTCATTACGGTAATCGGCTTCACGGATGACAAAACAAATGCTGGGTAAAAACCTGAGACAATGCCAGTAAAAATTGTTACAGCACCGAGTCCAAGCAGAATAGTTTTAATAGGCAATAAATTTTGGAGGCCCAATTCAGTTTGGAGAAATGGGAAAATAAGGTAAGCCAGACCACAAGCAAACGCAACAGCGATCAGGATTAGCACAGTAGATTCCAGAAGTGAATAGAATACCAATTGTTTATACCCTGAGCCCATCACTTTTCTCATTCCGATTTCTTTAGCGCGGCCTAATGCAAGAACGCTGTTAAGATTCACAAAATTTATCATAGCCAACAGCAGGATGAAGATTCCCACTCCGGTGAATATTTTTACGTTAAGGATACTTCCGTTTACCGTGATTTCACGCGCCAGATCACTATGTAAATGGATATCGCGCAACGGCCACAACGCATAGGCAGTACCTTCCCGACTTTGTTCTTCCTGGTGCTTTACCATCAAGTCTTCAATCTTCTCTTTTAATCCGTTAACAGTTGTGTTTTCCTTTAGTAACAAATAGGTATATGCCCACCAACTGCGATCCTCGTCATTCCGGAAAGAAAATAACATATCAACAGGAAGATGCGTGTGACTTGGAAGATCATCCATAATACCGGTTATTTTATACACCTCTTCATCGGTGGTCCAGTAGCGGGTAATAATCAGTTCACGGCCGAAGGCATCCTCATCGCCAAAATATTTTTGGGCCATGGACTGAGTTAATACAACCGAATAGGGTTGCTCCAACGCTGTCTTCGAATCACCCTTTAGTAATTTAAAATCAAACACTTCAAATACATACGGATCGGTTGAATAGGCATGTTGCGGTGTAAACTTTTCATTACCAATGCGAACAAATTTTGGCTCATGATTTTGAAAACGAACCAATCTTTCAACTTCAGGTATTTCATCAGGAATTGTCTTAGTCCAGTCTGCATTAACACGTGCAAAATGAGTATCATAACCTGTAATTGATGTGTAGTGAACGGTTAGCCTGTAAAGTTTATCGGCCCTGGTATGAAAACTATCGAAATTCGTTTCGTATACGATATAGAGTGCAATGAGAAAAAACGCAGCAAATCCAAACGCTAATCCTGAAAGATTAAGAAAATTGTAGCCACGATTTTTAAAAAAATTTCTGACAATGATCTTAAGGTAGTTTTTTAGCATAGTGTGTTCTTACTCATCGAAGATAAGAAAAAGATGCTATGGTTCTTTACCTACATATCTTAAATGAAATTGCGGTTAACCTGTTGTGTTGAGGTTAAAACTTATAATTCAATTTCAGTCCGAATATGGCCGTTTTGTAATCATCGGTAAGATAAAGTTCGGGTATAATATTCAGCTTGGAACTCCCAATATCCGATTCCAGAAAGAGCTTCAATGTTTTGCCTGTAAACAAATCCGATCGGTTGTTTACCATAAACCCCGCTCCGAGGCCCGTCCACCTTGGGCGGTCCTTTTGAAAATTCATGGCATATGAAACCGAGACAAAGCTCGAAGGCCATGAGCGATATTCACCTTCCAGTGACCTACCGGTAAATAGCTTGAGTTCATAGTGAGCTGATATGCGTTGGTGATTCTGTTTATACCGGTTAGCCAGGTAAAAGGATGTGGTGAAATTAAACTCAGGGTAAAATTGATCACGCACAATACCCACACCGGCACCCGCATGTAAACCCAACATATCATTGGGATATCGATGTGAAGTTTTTGTCGAGAGTACGTCCCCTTCACGAATAATAATTCTTGAGATGATACCCATTCGCTTTTGGCGAAGTGTTTCTGGATCACCTTCAAGCTTTTGAAGTACCGGATCAAGATTCAGTTGGGTAAGCTCTGTGAGTCGTGTTAAGCTGGGAGCATAGACATGAATTTCAGCCTCTTTCATTTTAATATTAATCTCCCAGCCCGGTGGTAATAATTCAAGTATAGCATTCTGACTAATGGTAGCTTTTGTTTCAGGAGCCACCTCATGAATGGTCAAGCTGTGACGCTCCATAGCATCTTCGTCCGTTGTGTAAACTAACGCTATGTGTTTTGGCTTATCTCTTTCTGCTTCTGTTATGCTATTAATAACGTGCTTAAGGAGATCTCTTAACTGTATTGGGAAATCTTTAATTAACGATTTGTTTACCGAATAGTGACGTAACTCAAACGTAATAATGGACTGATATTCGGGAAATTCAATTCGAATAGAATCAGGAAGGGATTTGGGTTGGGCCTTTAAGCTAATGGAATAAAGGCACAGCAATAGCGTGATGCAATGTACTAATAGCTTCATAGCATGATTTTTTAAAATTTAAAAGATTACTTTATTCGGGCGATGATAATTGTATTTTGATATCCAACTTCAAATTCATTTTCAGCATGCTCTAGTTTGTGAAATAGTCTCTTGCGCTTTGATTTTACCGAAACCATATTGCCCACAGGCAATTGGATTACACCTACAATTGGTGTAACGGTTTGAGGCACTGCCATTGCTTCGGTAGAAATTATGATCGATTCATCTAGTGTACGCTGAATATCGACTTCACCAAATTCACTCTCAGCAACCAAAACTTCATTGGGCTGAACTACCGCCATATGTGTTGGATTATTTTGGCTGATAAAATTTGATTGTGTGAATCCAGTTTTATCTTGATCAACACTATTGTCCTCTGCTATTTGAGTTTGCACTGATGAAATGGTTGAGGGTTGATTATTGGCTGCGTTTGATTCTATACGGATTTGTTGTAACTGGTATATATTAAAGAACATAAAGAAAATCACAGCGGCAGCAGAATAATAAACTCTAAAGCTCTTCTTGTTGGTTGAAATCTGTTCATGAATCATAAACCAGACTTCAGCCTTTTTCCATGGAACAGGCTTTAGTTCATTTGTCCATATTTTTTTTGTTAGCATTGGTTCAGGTTCCATAATGAATTCCTTCCTGATTTATTTTTCGTATTAACAATTGCCTTGCCTTGAACAACTGCGATCGTGAAGTACTTTCTGTAATGTTCAACAAATCAGCTATTTCAGAATGATCATATCCTTCTATGGCAAACAAGTTAAACACTGTACGGTAGCCATCGGGCAACTCCAGTATTAACTGGTATAGGTAGTCCGTATCAGTCTGTTCAAAAATTTCAGCATCATGTGCCGGGTTTTCAATATCCAGTGTTTCGGTTAAATAAAAGTTGTGCTTTTTGCGCAAAGCCATCAATGCTTCATTGATTAGAATTTTACGCATCCATGCCTCCAAACTTCCCACATCCCGCCAGGTGAATTTCTTCATACTTGTGAAAATCTTTACAAAGGTCATCATTACAACATCTTCAGCTTCCGCCTGATTTTTAACATAGCGAAAAGCCAACAGGAAAAACCGGTCGGAGTAAAGATCATAAAGCCTTTGCTGGCTTTTAAGGTCTCCCTTTTTGCATCGTCTGACCAGTTCTTCTTCGTTCACCCGGAATGGTTTGGTATTAATAAAATGCGCGTATGCCCTAATTCGCTGTCTGGGAGCAGAATTATTTTTTGAATGGCTGTAATTGAGGTAATCGGCTAGGTTTAGTTCTGTTATTTTCCTACTAGTTCATCTCCCTAATCCACTCTTTTATCAATGCAACTCCTTCTTCATGAATCAGGGTTTTGCCAAGCTCGGGCATCATCACACCCGGATCGGCAGAGTTGATGCGGTAATACAAAATGGAGGCTTCCGGCTTTCCGGGTACAATATCGTAATTTAAACCACCGGAGCCACGGCCGGCTGCCACGGGCGCTTTTCCAATGCCTAACTCAAATGGATTTTTTGTGTCAGCAAGCAAATGCAAGCCGCTGGTTTTTGCCGGGCCATCGGGGCGATGACAATGTGCACAGTTTACTTCCAGCCATGCGCGTGCACGCAAATCAAGGGATTCTTTTGCGTTATCATACGACACTAACCGCCCAATATTTTCAAGAGGAGGAAGTCCGTGTAACAGGCCTTGTGCAGCAAGCTGAGCGAGCTGGTTTTGATCGTGTCTCTGTATAGTCCCATTCAATTGACGGGCAGTCGGACCAATCGGCATTACCTTGTCACCGCGCAAATGGCATCCCTTGCATTGATTCATGTTAGGCACGGAATAGTTTACTGTTCTGACTGTACCATCATCGTGCGTCCACTTCACATCGATATTTTTTCCACCCACTTCCAGGTACGCTTCGGTTTGTTCGTCATTCCAGATATAGGGCAATGCTTTCCATGCACCATTTTCCAGAATCAATAAACGTGTTTCCAGTAGCCTGATGGCGTCTTCCGGTTTTCGAAAATCTGAGGGGTAGTAAAAGTTTTTAATCAATACAGTTCCTTCCGGAAAATCAAACACATCATCGGCACTAAAATTGGCCTGTGTTCCTTCCGGGAATCGGATAAACCTTTTCTTGTAGGCATAGTCGGTGAAGAGCGGAGAATTTAACTCATACAGCACTACTCCAACTGCAGGATGTAACTCTTTTAATACACCTGTAAAGAATCTATATTCAGAAAGCGTGGCCTTTCCAACCGAAATACCTGTTGATTCCAGCGGTACTTCCTCCGTTACAATAATCTCCTGCTTCTTAGGCTGGCATCCCACTATAATGGCAGCAAGACAACATACTACACTTAACCGAATCATGGTTAAACTAGTTACACCTGAAAGCCGATACATCTTTCGATAAATTCTTAAAATCATTTCCTGCATCGAGGTTGATGAAGGTGAACTTTCCATTGTCGCCAATGCAGATGTTCCGTTCGGCACGGTTCGGATCGTCAATGCCATCGTAAATCACATCAGGCGGACTGAAAGGCGATTTCATCAGTAATAATTTACCAATATCATTTTCCATTGTAGGAAACCAGTGCTTATTCTGAAAGCGATTACTGTGTAGATGAACATTGTAGGGATATGCATGATATAGGGAATCATCTTCGTATCGGTTGTTTACCGTTTGTACGCCTCCGATGGCATTCTCCTGCTCCTGCTCTCCTTCATTCATGGCGGCCACCAACGCATAACTTACCACCGACAAGCCGGCAGATTTATTATTAATGAATTCATTGAGTTTTTTAATTACCAATAACTGTTGTGCTATGTGACAACATCATTGTCTCCTTGACACAATCACTTGCTAATGATAAAATATGTAGTTATATTATTTATAAAAAAATTACTCTATTTTATATCGATATGTAATTTTCATATCTAGTTTATGTGTAACTAATAGATGAGGAACTGAAAAATAACTTAGATTATTATATAATTTAATAATATTACCATTACCGGTATCGGTATTAAATGATTCTA
>CAZCRJ010000008.1:0-17744 GCA_964501015.1 uncultured Roseivirgaceae bacterium
GATTTTGTACCGCTGTATTAAAATGATTCGTAATTTCATGTCCTAATGAATTACGTACGATCAACTCTTATAGTTCTTATCTTTCTCCACTTGCTTCCTGTTAACGCTCAGGACCACGATCCTGAAATAGACAGCCTTATTGCTGTTGTCGATACGTTACCAAACGATACAACAAAAGTAAATACGCTAATTACCATCGGAACATCTTACCTCGGTGTAAATAACAATGAAGCACTTTTTTATGGTAATGGTGCCCTTAAGCTTGCAGAAGAATTGGAATTTAAGACCGGAAAGGCTTATGCCCTTAAACTCCTTGGTCAATGTAGTGCTGAACTTGGAAAGTTCACAGAAGCAGATGCACAGTTCAAAGAATCATTGGCCATTTTTCAGGAGATAGGCTTTAAGGATGGTATATCCAATATCCTCAATAACCTGGGTAGCGTTTATTTTAATTTTGGAGATGACACAAAGTCTATCGAATACCATCTTGAATCTCTGAGGGTAGCGGAAGAGATCAATAATAAACTAAGGATTGCAACAAACCTCAATAACATTGGTAGTGTTTACGCCAATAAACGAGAATCGTATACTGATGCGCTTAACTATTATCTGAAGGCGCTTCCAATCTTTGAAGAAATAAATAATCTGGCCGGCATTTCAATTGTATCCAGCAATATTGGTGAAATCTACTACAAAATGAACCTGTACAACACCGCAATTCCCTTTTTTGAGAGGGCGTTGGAAATAGATCGAGGAACTTCCTACTCAGCATGGTCATTAAGTCACCTGGGTTCAATTTATGCTGAGCGTGGTGATTTTGAAAAAGCATTTGAATTTCATAAGGAGGCGGTAGAAATTACGGAAAGTCAAAATGCAAAACTGGATTTGGCGCAAAGTCTGCTAATGCAGGCTAAGACCTGGGATAGAAAAGGAGATCTGTTACAATCCATCAATGCGTACCGCAAGGCGCAAAAGATAAGTGAAGAAATCAAAGCCAGGCAAGAGATGCGTCAGGCCTATGAAGCATTAGCTGTAGCTTACGCCAAGCTTGGGGATTTTAAAAATGCCTATACCTATGAATCGCTATTTACCCGATTAAAAGATACCCTTTACAATACAGATGAAGCAAAGAAAATTCAGCAGCTTCAATTCAGCTTTGATATTGGCAAAAAGGAATCAGAGATCAACCTCCTTACTATCGATAAACAATTGCAGGAAGCAACCATTCAACGCCAGCGCATAATGAACTGGGCAGCCGGTATCACCGGATTTTTACTCCTGTTCGTGGTTGGTGGTATTTACAACCGGTACAAGTATGTGCGTAAAACAAATAAAATAATACAGATTGAAAGAGACCGCTCCAAGGAATTATTGTTAAATATTTTACCGGAAGAAACAGCCCGTGAACTGGAGATTGCTGGTGCAGCGAAGACTAGGTATTACGAAAGCGTTACAGTATTGTTCACTGACTTCAAAGGATTTTCCACAATTGCCGGTAAGCTTTCTCCTCAAGAATTGGTCTCTGCGCTTAATGATTATTTTATTGCGTTTGATGAAATCGTTGAGAAATACGGACTTGAAAAAATAAAAACCATTGGTGATGCCTACATGTGTGCAGGCGGAATTCCGGTAACCAATGACACTCATCCACTCGATGCCGTACAGGCAGCCCTGGAGATGCAAGTATTCATGAAACAGAAAAATGATGAACTACAGGCAATAGGATTAGAAGGCTGGGAACTGCGTGTTGGTATTCATACAGGGCCTATTGTTGCCGGAGTGGTGGGTAAGAAAAAATATGCCTATGATATTTGGGGAGATACCGTAAATGTAGCCAGCAGGATGGAATCTAATGGGGAAGCCGGAAAAGTGAATATTTCATCCTCAACCTATACCCTGATTAAGGATAAATACGAGTGCCTGCACCGCGGCAAAATCTCTGCTAAAAATATTGGTGAAGTAGATATGTATTATGTGGGTCGGGAAATGGTTGCTGACCTGGTTTAACCCTCAGCGCTGAACTTTTGAAAGTATCTCCTGCAAATACTGAAGTTTCCTTTGTTCCCGATTTTTCTTAGCATACTGAGTATGATACCGGTGGTTCTCCAGAAATGTTTTTTGTATGAGGTTCCATTCACGGTCAGTTTCAACTAATCCGCGTTCTTGCATTTCAGCATAAAGTTTTTTGCCGATTTCATAAAAGTCATCTCGCCCGAGGTAATCAAGATCAGCATCGCAAAGAATCTGTTCATTCAGGTTCTTCGGGTTTTGGGGAACTTTAGTGGCCATGATCATTCCACAAATTTTCTCAATCTGTTCCGTAGAAAATCCAAACTGTGGCAACGTCTCACGTGCGAGTGTGCATCCCTGCTCTTCATGTTTCTTACCGGAAACGATAAATCCTGAATCATGGTAGAGTGCTGCTATCCTGATCAATAGCTTATCATCCTCTCCTACGTTTTCCGCATCAGCAATAATCAATGAAGAATCCACTACATCCTGAATATGTTCCAGGTTATGATACTGAAGTGTTTTTGGCAGCTCTCTTTCTAATTTGTCAAGTATAAAGGCCTCTACTCCTGCCGGATCGGCCAATTCACACACTTTAGGTTCGAGCTGTAAATCCTTGAGTAAAGGATCCACATCACGCCAGATCAGGTCAATATCGTTGGTTTGTTCTGCTTTCTCAATCCATTGTAATGCCTTCTCCTGGTTTCCCATAGCGAGATAGATATAGGCAACATAAATATTAACCCCTTTTTCAAAAGCTTCACTACGCTGAAGTAACTCACGAAGTAGAACTTCAGCTTTCTCCTTTTGATTCAGGTGTACGTAGGCTGACGCCATATAGGCTACCATGGAAGGTGGCCGAATTGCTGAGGACGATAAGCCAGTAGTAACTGCATTAATCACTTCCTGAAAGGCTCCTGTTGTCAGATAGGCGCGGGCCAGAAAATCATAAAAGCGTACAACGAATGGAAATAAGCGTAATCCCTCTCTCCAGGTTGAGATCGCATCATTGTAATTCCCTTTAAGGTAAAGGCAAAGTCCCTCGTAATTAAAATAAGGAACACTTAATGGTTCAATTTTGCTTGCCCTTGAAACCATGGCTAATGCTTCATCATAACGCCCCATCATACACAGTAAATAACTGTAGGTATACAGTACCGTTGCATTATTAGGACCCAACTCCATTGCTTTCCGAAACAATTGTTCTGATGTTGTAAAATCTTTGTGGATAAAAAATTCAACGAACCCTTTCGTCAGGTAATCGTTGTCGGTTGCTCCACGTTTCCATGCTTCATCGAGATAGATATGAATTTTTCGTAACGCTTCTTCCGGTGACAAATCGCCATTCCATGACATGCGTGCGGAATAGGAACTGGCCAAATAGGAATACGCCTGTTTAAATTCCGGATCTTTTTCCAATGCCTTTTTAAAGTATTCTGATGCTGTCCGGTAGCCTTCCACATTCCACTGGTTAAATGCATGACGTCCCTTCAGAAAAAGATCATAGGCCTCCAGATTCTTGGTTGGCACTTCCTTAAGTTTTTGATTTTCCACCGGATCCATGGTTGACTGAAGTTCCTTGGCAACCACTTCAGCAACATTACTCTGAATGGTAAAAATATCGTCCATGTTTTCGATAAATACCTTCGACCACAGGTGATCATCCTTTAACGCATCAATTAGCTGTACATTGATCCTGACTTTGTTCCCATGCGATTGGGCGCTGCCCTCCAGAATATATTTAACACCCAGTTCTTCGGCAATTTCAGGTGCTGTCTTGGTCGTCTTTTTATACCGCATGATGGAGGTTCGTGATATCACGCGCAGGTTCTTCAAACTAGCCAGTTGAATTAGAATATTCTCCGTTATGCCATCAGCAAAGTAATCCTGGGAAGCATCTTGAGCCAGACTTACAAAGGGTAAAACCGCAATAGACTTATCATTTATTTCCTTCTCGGGCTCAACTTCCTTTTCGGGAACAACAACCTGTTCTTCAACCTCATCAAAAAAACCTCTGGGATGGTGATCTGCCACCCGATCCGGAAACCGCATGCCATCCGTAATCTCCTTAATAGCATTGGCTACTTTGTTAATCTGATCACGGTAAAACAACCGGTTTACACTTTCCTCCCGTCTGTCATCTTTGCGTAACGGGCGGTTAACCCCTGGAGACCGGTAAATAAAATCTACAGCACGTACCTTTGATTTCAACTCGTTTTCTATCAAATCCCGGTCTTCCGGATCAAGATCATGAATCATTACAGGTAACACCCTACTGGCCACATTCCCACTCCTCAGCTTGATATCCCTGCTGTAGTGATCACTTAATGCCAATTTATTAAAAACACAAAACTCCTGTTGCCAGGCAAAACTTCGGGGATCACAGTAGGTACGGGAGAGTATCGGTATGAAAACCAGGCATTTGACCTTACCCTCCAGGCTTTTATCCACATCGTGTGTTTCCAGCAGTCCATCATGTGGATTTTCATCGAAATAAATCGACAGGTCATCTTTGAAGGTTGACTCGAGCTCAGCTTTTAGGGAATGAACGAATTCCGATACCCACCGCTCACCCCGGTTGTCCTTCTGTCGGTAACTAATGAAAATATCGTACTCAAAACCTGGTAATAGTGAGGGCATAACACGTTAAGCAAATACAAATATAAAGAAGTATAGTCGGAAAAAAGTGACTTGCGATATCCAAATAGAACAAGGATCAAACCTTAATGTCAATATTATAAATACCTCTTACAGTGGCTTCTTCTGAGGGCTGTAAAACACCGGCATAATCTATTTGAAACTTATCCGGATTCAAGGCAAGCAAGGCTGCAAAATGATCACTGGCACATACGCATCCTTTGGGCGCCAAGGTGCTGATTTGATACAGTACCTGAAGGTTTTCATCTTCTATCACCTGGCTTTCGCCTCCGGGCAAGTCTTCCAGGTGAACCGGGGCAGCATGCATCCCAATTTTAACAGTTCGTTCGTGGTGCACCATGGGTGAGGAGTTCAAAATCAATTGAACAAAGTCTATCGCCCCGGATTCTGTCTCAAATGCCATAAAAATGTTGTCAATACCCATTTCGAAAGCTTTGTGAGGGATAATCTCATCTTTCATCTTATTATTCACTGCCTTATATATGCGCTCTTTTTCCATGGGTGCCGTTTCTGCCAGATCAACTGCCACCATATACAGGATTTGCCGTGTGTTTACTTGTTCTTTATACGCATGCTGAGGTGGCCCTCCCGTTGGTGCTGTAGGGGGCAACGAAATAATAAAGGGATCGGGATTAATATTGATCTGCCGGTCAGGTAATGGCCACAACCGTAAGGTGTCGCGAGTGCCCCCTGCCTTTCTCTTTAAATCCACCTCTGACTGGACAGAAAGGAGCATCGGTTTTTGATGATAGGCTAAACTCCTAAGCATAGCCGACCCAAAAATGATTTTACACTGGAAAGCAAATATCTCTTCCAGGCCGTCATATTTTGTTCGGGTGATATACGTTACCGGGAATTTTTTGATCAGACGCTCAAAACGTTCTACCCAACCCCTTCCGGCAAAGTCAATACTTTCCTTTATAAAGTCTTCTTTTTCAAAAGGTATAAAAAGATGTACTTCTGCGCCTACTTGCTCCATAGCTTCAACAAAAATAATATCAGCGCCACAGGCTATGGAACAATACCCGATTCCGGCATTCATCGTACGGATTGCACCTATTATAGATTCTTTGATTTGTCCTTCAATAGTAGCAGGGAACCGGGGTGATGTTCTGCTTGGGTGATCAATCATATGGCCGATGAACGCTGCAACCGTAGGTGGACTGAAAACCCGCATGATTTCCTTTGGTACCGGTACATAATGGTTCAGCAACCAAAGCTGATTGTAGGCACTGATAATTTTACCCCAATCATTTCCGGCCAGTTGGCGTGCCTGTACATAGTTTTCAATTGAATTGGCCCTGTCTTTTGTCAGCAGGTAAGCTTCTCCCAATGTGGCCAACTCCCAAAATCCCTTGGCATTGTCATCAATAATACCAATTACTTGCGAGGCCAGTTCTCTTCCCTGGCTTGCCCTTCCGGCAATGGCCGACATGGTGGCTGCATTAATTCCTGTATAGTAATTTCGGGTAACTGCGAAGTTTTTCGAGTATGTATCGCGGGAAAGAATAGCATACTTAGAATCACGATGTTTCTTAAAAAGCTCTTTGTAAATACCCCCCAGAATTCCGGCAGTCTCAGGATCATCCGGATCTCTGCGATAGGCCAGGTCCAAGTGTGCCAGTGCATTTTCAGGTGACCCGGATTTGGAAAGGCTTAAGGCAAATAGCTGGTCGACCCGAAGCTGGTCCGCATCGGGGTTGCTTCGTAATTTTACAGACAGTTCGCGTGCCTCAAGGAACCGGCCTGCATTTACTAGATTTTGAAGTTTCTGAACATTCTCCTCCAAAGCAAACACTATTTTTTATCTGACCCAACATGCCGGTTCACAAACCGGTCATACATTTCTTTGAACTCTTCGTGCTTGAATTTTCCATCAATTGGTTTCTCATCTCCTGACTCTGCCTGGCGTACCAGCTCAAAATAGGCTTGCGGAAACTCATCCGAATACATTCTGGGAAGCAAATCTACTTTCGTTAATCCCATATAAGCGGTAAATAACAAAAAAAGGGATAGCAAGACAATGGAACGATCCTTAAATCGTGTTACATACGCCAAGGCAGATACCTTATCCCCTTCAACCATAAAATCCTGTTTTACAAATGCGATAACAAGAAACATAATCAACAGTCCAAAAGCCAATCCACCCAATGGCTCAGCCAAAACCGGCACAAAGGGAACTACCGTCATGGAGGCGGCATAAAAAACAATGCTTCCATAAAAGGTCGCAATTAAATATGCAAAGATTACATTTTCAGAACGAAGCGTTTTAAAGGCCTGAGCTAGCTTAATGCCATAGGTGATCATCAGCACAGTTCCGGCAACTCCAAAAATAATTTCTACATAGGGAAACCGGATATAGTAAACGCGACAGGCCAGCACAACGGCTATAACCACCAGACTAAATGATTCCAGTGCATCAAGGTTTGTGTCATAGTCCTTCCGTGTAAAATGAAGTATAAACTGAACTGCGAATAACAGGGCAAATGCCAGGGCTACACCACCTAAAATTTTAACCCCATAATCATTCTGCGCCATAGCTGCGAACGAACCCATGATCAGCAAGACGAACAACAAATAATATAATGGATTGTATTTTTTCACATTAAAAGGGTTGAAAGTATTGTAAGTAAGACCATGCCTTTTCAAGTGGTATAGCGTTGTCCATAGATTTCCAATGCAGATCTCCTGTTGCCAACTCCTGCTTTTTACATACCTCCCAAAGGATGAACGTGAGGCTTTCCAGGTCGGCTGATTCAGTAAACGTGTCGGGAATTACGGAATAAGCCCTGTAATAATTTCCTTCTGCGGCTATTCCATTAATCAGGTGATAGTATACATATTGCTTAAAATCCTCAGGATATTCTCGCAGTATACTATAGGCCATTGTATTTATGGATTGACTGCCTATTTGCGCAATAAATTTCACAAAAACATACCGCGGATCAATGGGGGGAAGAAGCGTGGAGATATCCAACTTCTCTATTTTACTAAGGGCTGAATCAAGATAAATGAATGCTTCTGGGTTCGTATTGTTCTCATACAAAGCCTTTGCTATTACTATATAGGCAAAGGCTTTTTCATTATCTTTTGGAAAGCGTTCGGTCAGGTCTATCGCCTCATCTTTATATCCACTCTTGGCCAGGTAAATACTACGATCTTTAACCTCATTATATAAAAAGGTACGTTCCATGTATCCATACTTCTCAGCATATTGAGGAACATTCTCCTTACTAAATCTATCACCAAATGCTTTTGCCTTTTCCACGTCACCGGAGGCATAATACCGGTTGCTGGTCAGCAGGTGAATTAGCGTAGCATCAAACTGATTCCGTGCCTGATGAGCAGAAATAAAGTTTACAATATCTGCAAGAACCTCTTTTGGAATTCTATACTGATTGTCATAGGCATCGTTTGCAAAGAAAAAAGGTTTGTATTCATTTGCCTTGGCTAACCACCAGTCGATTAGGTCAAGGTCTTGCGATGTTATAAAAAATTCGGTTAACAGGTTTTTACGATAGAGATACTTGAAGAATACATCAGTATGATAGGTATTGCTGAACCATCCATCCATATAATCCGGATATAAGAATAAATGCCTCCTGCTCTGACTTCTTTCCCGATATCCATCAGTTACATAGGGAATGGTGATAGTAGTGGGTTCTTCAAGATAAGCGTTATCAACTTGTCTATAATACATAAATGCTTCATCGAATAATTTTTCCGTAAACATCGGATCAAGTACTATTCCTCTGTCATAGGAGTATTTCCATTCAAAAATAGCCTGCCGCTTTTTACTCATAGCCAATTGAAAATTCCGCTGATTGCGATCGGTATACTTCTGAATTTCTTTATTTAAATCCGCTAGCAACTCAGCATAGGTCGAACGGTTAAGTAAGCACAAGTTGGGGTAAAAATATCCCCTGTTTGAACGCATATACGTTCGGTTAATGTTAATAGGAAAATACCGGCTTAAATATCCGCTACGGATCACCACATTTCTGTAAATGGCATACGGATTATCCGCCAGGTCATTTTTACTTAACCAAGTGATAAGTGCCGGGGCCTTATCCTTATGTCCAAACTGATATAAATACCCAATAATATTGGTGTAATTATTCAACAGCCTTCCGGTTCCAAAATAATCACGCTGATTGTTACGGATAAGCTCGTCAAAGCACCATAGTACAGCTTTCTCATCGCCCTGTGCAGCATATAATGAAGCGAGGGTATGGTATCCGCCATTAAAATCCATTCCTATTCGTCCATTGGGTTCAAAACTTCCTTTAGGATAATACGCCTCAAAATTTGCTTTAGCTTCAGGGCTGGCCAATGGAGAAATTAAATTAATCAGCTTTTGAATTCCTTCCTGGGCTGGAT
Organism: uncultured Roseivirgaceae bacterium; assembly: GCA_964501015.1. GTDB lineage: Bacteria > Bacteroidota > Bacteroidia > Cytophagales > Cyclobacteriaceae > UBA2336. The sequence continues at coordinate 9,049 of CAZCRJ010000008.1, forward strand.
TATGCGTAAGCCAGAATTGTATAGCCAGGTTTAATTCAATACCCGTTGTTGGACGTAACAATGTTTTATCCGTATAAAAATTCTCTACCAGAGAATAACCGATGCTCGTGAAGTCGTTAAGTATTTTCTGAAGAGAAGCGTCCGGGTTGTAATAATTATCATAGGCTAAACGAATAGTGAATTTGTTTATGTTCTCGAGCAGAAAATCATATTCCTTTTCCTGTGATACGAGCTCAAGAAGATTTGTCTCTATCAGTCGTATCAGGTTATGCTTTACCAGCGATGTATCCTTCTTATTAAATTCTAATAAAACCTGGTACTCTTCTATGGCCAATGCAATTCGGTCTTTGATGGTAAAAGAAAACAACTGCCTTTCATTTGATCCGGGCTCTAATCGTTCCTCCATCAGTAAATACAGTGCTTTGGAACCTGTTCCAACTTCCGCACTGGTTAATAAGGTATTCGCCCTTTCACGCACCTGCTTAATTACCCTTTCATTTTTTTTCTGCTCAGCATCATACCAATAAAAGCCACTGATAATAAGCATGATAATAACTGCCAGCACAGTAGCTATACGTTGTGGACCATACTTCATGAATGCCCGTGACACCATGACATTGCGTGCACTTCTTTTCAAAAACTCACGTATGTCTGTTAAAACTTTTGCTGCACTTGCTGTAGCACTTGATTTATCTTCCTGCACTTCTGAATACCGTCTGATCCATGCTACATTAGGCTTGCAGGTAGCGTACCAGTTTTCAAAAAAGGATAGTGGCCCAATGGGGAGCAGGTAAGCGCTGCTTTTACTGCTGTTTGTCCATCTATCCAATTGTTTTTTAAAATCCAGATAGGTAGAATAAAATTCAAACTCTTGGTTGGCCCACTTATTAAGTTTGGTCCAATTGCGGATTAAACTCTCATGCGTAATATCAAGAACAGTATCCGCTGATAACGTATGAGACGTGCGATCTTCTGTTTTAAACGGACGAATAAAGGAATTTCCCTCCTCACGATATGTATTCAGTACACCACCAATCACTTCCGAAGTGAGCTTCGATGAATTAATGATTTCAGCAATTTCTCCGAGGCTCATCCTGTTCCGAACGGCCCTGCTGTTATCGATTTTGGTGAGGCAACTGAAGGTTAACGCTATTATGCGTTTGGCCTCACCTTGGGTAATTGGCGCTGAAGGATGTTGTTTGTTATAATATGACCATGCATTTTCATATAAAATACTGGCATGGATTTCAATTACCTTGCTCAGGCCTGTGTGCTTATAATAATTACGTTGATGTTCAGGCAAGCTCTTAAACCAATTCGCAAACATCACCTGATCCTCGTCTGGCAGTTCATCGGATGGCATCCCCCCTACCATCGCATAATGGATTAAATCCATTTCCTGCCTTCCATGGTTAGCCGCCAGCCATACCTGACTTAATGCGTGTTGCAAAATGGGTAGTTGGTCTACCCCTTCGGAGAGATCATAGACCAGGCGTTCAATAAGGCGCTGAGAAATCCGATTGCCACTTAATATTGCAGGCTCTTCAATTACCTGCTTTAGATCTTTTCGTTTGAGCCGGGGCACAAAGAATTGAGAAAATCCGATATACTCCGGTAATCCGCGGAAGGCAGAACATTGTCCGATGTAATCTGATCGCATCGTGCATACGACATACAACGGCAAATTTCTTTTTATTGCTATTCTCGCTGTTTCGATAATCAGGTTAACCACAATCTGGGAATCCTGAGAGGGCGCTTCATTAAAGAAATTCTCAGGGTTGGTAAAAAATTCTTCAAACTGATCCACCAGGATCATGAGATTAGCAGCCTTTCTTCGTTTATCCTTTTTATCAGAATCCGCTAACTGCTTCCATTGTTCATCATCTTCGTCTGTATAAAAATCTGAGTTGGTATAGAGATCGATCAGTGATGAGTATCCCCTTCTTAATTCTGTTTCAATGGAAGACGGATTAGTACCAAATTTTTCAGCAATAGCTTTTGCCATGTTCGCCACCGGGCTGCGCTCTGGGCGAAAATCAGCGACAACCCAATTCGTATATTTCGCTTTGAAGAAACCTGCCCGTGCATTTGGCACCAAACCGGCATAAATAAGCGATGATTTGCCTTCACCGGATGCCCCGGTAACCATAAGAAACTTATTCTGCTCCAGCAAAGCAGTTATCTGATCCACCTGAAGGTCTCTACCTTTAAAATAAAGACTCTCCTCCTCTGTAAAGGAACGCAATCCGGTATATGGGCATATTCCTATCGTATCAAATGGATTCATTCACGTATGGGATAGGCGTTAAATTAAACCAGAAATAATTAGTACTGTACTTGCTCCATGCTGGTTTCATTTCATTATACTGATATCCCTGTAGGATATTCCTGATAAATTGCACTCTATCATCGTCAGAAGCTTCAGATGGAATGGCTTGCATCGCTTTGAATAATTCACCGCGATACCCTAAAGACCGACAGATTAACTGAATCGAAAGTGACTTTCCCTGAAGGTTCTTTATCACACTATATCCCTCTTTCAGTTTTTCTGTATCATTTTGAAGCGCCAGTGCATAGGCAATTAATGACCGGTTGGGCTGGCCGGTGGCCAGATTTTCAATTCTTCCTATTTCAGCGTAGGCTGAATCCAGCAGCGCATCAACTTTTTCGGAACTAATATCTCTTCGTATAAACTGGTAGGCAGCGTAGGCATATAAGGATGACCGGTTAACCGGATTTTTAAAGCGCTGAACTAATTGATACGCACTATCCGGTAAATCATAATGTATCAAGCCTGCCACCATTTCAGCGTAGGCTTTAAATACCCGTGGGCCAAATCCACGATTTACTGATCCAAAAACAAGTTCTGATTTAAATTTATCCTTCCACTTTAAAAAATCTTGTTTATTGTTAGCTAGGAATGCCTGCTCCCCTAATTGCAAATAGAGCAAATGAAGATCAGCTGACTTTAACGCGTCCGATGATTGAAGTGCTGCTTCAATTTTAGTAATCACTTCATAGTTAACTGGTTTACGCATAACAAAATTCGCATTTACACGATTGGCAACGAAATGAACAAATATCCAATCCTCTAAAGAAGCAATGTCCTGAGGGGTTGAATAAAGTTTCTTTACAAGATTTTTACGAAAGCAATAATCAACAAACGATGCTGTAGTATAGAAGCCAACCTGCGATCTTGGTTCAATGTGATTAAACGGAGTTCTGTAGTCTGGAAAGGTAAATAAGAACGAGTTGGATACGGTTATGAAATCCGCTGATCCTTGTCCGACAATGCGGATGCTTTCCTGTAAAAATCCTGGCTCAACTGATTCATATAATGCCATGGCTTTATCATACAGCATGTCTGATTCCTGTGATTTCTCATTCCGAAAATCAAGAAGCAATGCTTTCAACAACCCTTCATTTCTATACGCTAATGCCAGTTTAAAATCCCGCGCTGCCGGTTTCATACCAGCCTTGATAATAGATTCGCGATATTTATCAGAAAAATAACTTACCTGGTCAAGGGTACTATACTGCAAGTTACCATTGGAGAAATTTGTTAAAGTAGGATCAGAGTTATCGGCTATTTGAACATAGGGTATACTGCGGGCCAGTAAGCGTTCGTAAAATTCAGGCTCTTCAATTTTCTTACGAGAACAATACCCTGACACAAATCCATCCAATTGATCAACATTACTAGACGTATAGAATACTCCTGTAATGTTTGATGCATTATCAAGCATTGCGGTATAATCATTTTGGTGATAGGATTGATTATAAAACAAAATCGAGTCAACTGCCTGCAGTGCCTTTGAAGTCTCTCCCAATGCAGCATAGATGTACGCCAGTTCCTGATATAAACCATTAAACTTAAATCCATAATCTAATCTGCTTCGCCTCATCAGGTTATCCCGTTGATAATTTTTTAACACCCAAGCCGAACGTGTTTTATTTTCAAAGGGTGACAAAATCTGGGTTAGCTTCTGGAGTTCAACTTTAGAAAAAGCATTATGATTTATGGCATGCTCTAATACACGGTGTAAGGAATTTATTTCTGTAAAGTCTTCTGGTTGTTGTGTTAAAAAGTAATTAACGAACGCAACGCAACGAATGGTATTTTTCTTTCTAAAAGCAGAAAGTTGATCAGAGGGGCTGAAAAGATGAGCGATTTCTAAATAGTGATTATAAAACGTCAATTCCCTTAATACTTTTTGATTAACTTCTGCATTGTTATTTTCAAAGGAATACGAATCAAACAAGCTATCCACTACTGCTAATACTTCAAAAAATTCATTTTGTGGTTCTCCGTATCCCTGGAACGCTATCATCCCTACCACTATTGAATTAGCCTTAATAGCGGTTACCTGATCCTGCGCACCATTAGCAATGTCGTTCACATTAAGTAAATCATCCTGCAGCGCTTCACTTAATAGTTCTCCAAGCGCTATTGTATTAATTTTTGATGAATTCATTAACCGGAGCGTTTCTTCCCGGATGGATGACAATACATAGTTGTTTTGCTTGCGGAAATAATCCCTCACTGCAAATGAGCTTAGGGTAATCAATGCAATAACTCCTAATACTGCTGCAATACGCTTAGCACCATAGCGCATCACTGTTCGGGTTACTACATGTTTGGTGGCGCTGCGCTTTAGGAATTCATGAGCGTTTGCCAGTACCTGCTTCGCCTTTGATAACTTTTTATCCTCCTGAATCTCTTCCGGCAAATAGCGGGCAATCCAATGAGCATTGGGCCTGGCTGTATCAAACCAGTTCTCAAAATAGGTCAGTGGTCCAATGGATAATAGAAATCCATTCGCCTTGCCGCTTGTCACCCAACGATTAAGCTGTTGCTCAAAATCGAGAGAGATCGTATGGTTATCAAATTCTTCTTTAGCCCACTCCTCAAGGTATGCCCAGTTGCGGATTAAACTTTCATGGGTGATATCCAGTACATCATCATCCTTAAGTGTATGTGTGTCGGGATCATCCGTAATAAACGGCCGGATAAAGGTATTTCCAGGCTCACGGAAAATGTTGAGCATTGTACCAACATGCTGTGTTCCATATTCAGGCCTTCCCAGAATATTGGTAATTTCCTTGAGTGTCATCCGGTTACGCACCGCACGACTCTGATCAATCTTTGTGAGGCAGATAAATGCTGACTTAATAATGGCTTTAGCATCTGCCTCCGGAATGGACTTTCCTGTTTTTGTCTGGTAATACGCTGACGCCTGTTCGTATAGCTTATTGGTATGCGTATCGAGAACATTTTGCAAGTTTGGCTCATGGTAGCATTCCTTAATTTCGGATGGCAATGACACAAACCACTGGTTAAACCGTGCAACCTGTTCTTCTGGCAATTCATTTACCGGCATTCCACCCACCATGGCATAATGAATCAAATCCATTTCTTCGTTACCACTGTTTGCGGCATGCCAGATTTGATTTAAGGCATGCTGAAGAATGGGGAGTTGATCAACACCTTCCGTTATATCATGAATCAGCCGCTCGGTAAGCCTTCGCGTAATTCTATTTCCACTCAACACGGCAGGTTCCTCTATTACCTGTTGCAATTGAGTACGGTTTAAACGCGGAACAAAAAACTGGGAAAATCCAATATACTCTGGCAATCCACGAAACGCTGCGCATTGCCCGATGTAATCGGAACGCATGGTAAAAACAACGTAGATCGGAAGATTTTCTTCAAGCGCAATTCGTGAAGTTTCTAATAAAATATTGAGTACAATATTGGAATCGCGTGAAGGTACCCCGCGGTCATAATTTTCAGGGTTAGTGAAGAATTCCTCAAACTGATCAACCAGAATAATCAGGTTGGCTGCTTCGCGTTTAAGAGCAGCCTTGCCGGTATCATCTGCCTGTTGCCAGGCGATGGAATCGATATCAACAAACCGTTTTGAGTTTTTGTATAAATCGACCAGTGCTGAAAATCCATGCTGCAGTTCCGATTCCACTATTTGCTCATTGGCGATTCCCAATTGTTGGGCCAATGTCCTACATAAATTTGTGAATGGAGTGCGCTCCGGGCGAAAATCAGCTACACACCATTGGGTGTATTTTGATTTCAGAAACCCTGCCCGCGCATTGGGAATAATACCCGCATACACCAGTGATGACTTTCCATCACCGGATGCACCAGTTAACATTAAAAATTTATTGCGTTGTAATTGCTCGGTGGCTTGCTCAATATGCTCTTCGCGTCCTTTAAAATATAGCGATTCCTCTTCAGTAAAGGAACGCAATCCTGTATACGGGCAGATCGTGTATTCTTCGAACATAACCTACCCTTATTTTAGTTCGATAATGGTTGTGTAAACTTTTTTAACCTCCGCTGGTATTTCTTCCTTTGGTATGATAGTAGAAACAACTTTGGGTGCCTTGAAATTGCGCGCAAGATTGGAGCGTGGATCATCTTCGCCTACTAAAAATAATGGTGTAGGAGATGAAGCCCCACCTACCTGTTTCCACATCTGCTTGATAAAGGGTAGTGCCCAGTCGGCAGCATATTTAAAATACACTACTGCCAGTTTGCTCTTGGGAATTTGCTGTGAAGAAATTTCGCGGTATTGATCTTCCCCATCCGGCATAATGTTCATGATTTCTACCGGGTACTCCAGACTAAGCCTGTCAGTGATGATTTTTGCATCCTGTTCATCCTGCTGATTAAAGATGAAGAATATGTCGGTGTCTTTGGAGTCGTATACGGTAACCTCCTGCTTCATCATCACCACACGGATATCGTCAACCAGTTGCATAGCGCCCTGGCTGTTCGAGAACATCATATTGCGGGTAATATTATTTCGGATGTACTTGATAAAATTCTGTTGAGCAGGTTTAATTACTTCGCTGCCTTCCGGGTATAACCAGATAAAGGAATTGAAGTCGTTGTCGGCTGCATCAATTCGTTTCTTGGCTTCCATAAACTGGTATTGAGGAAAGGATAAGTCATCATCCGATTCAAACCTTCTTCCATATTCACCACTCAACATGTGCAGGGAGCAGGTGCTGCCTGCCATTTCCTCCGTAACACGTTTTTTAAATGTCTCATCATCAGCAGGGCAATCGGTAGTAGGAAGAACATTGAAGCCGGCTTTCTGTAACACAATCGCCATCTCTTCGCGCTGCTCTTTTAAGTCTGAGGAGGTCCATGCCAGATAAATGCTGGGTCGTTGCCGGTCAATCACCTGTACTTTAATGGCAGATGGTAACGAGGTGCTGAAGATATTGGGAATGATCTGTCGTGCCGTAATATCCTGATGCGAAACCGGGGCTGGTGCGCCACGCTCTTTGCTCTTTATGCCCTGAATAATTTCTTTGATGGCATTGGCCAGTTTATTAATCTGGTTCCGGTATAAGATCTTTCCGGGAACTGATCCAAGTTCATCATCCACCGGTCGAAGGGGACGATTAACACCTGAATCGCGGTAAATAAAATCAATGGAACGCAACGCACCGGACAATTCTGTCTCTAGTAATTTAACATCGTCCACCTCAATATCATGAATTCTTACTGGAAGGATACGAGAAGCAAAATTACCATTCGGTAATTGGATCATCCGGCCAAGCGAATCCCTTTCTGATTCATTCTTAAAAACCATAAACTCCTGTTTCCAGGCGAACGATGTGGTATCGCAGTAGGTTTGCGAAATAATGGGAATTAGTATCAAGGATTTGATTTTTGTATTGATCGACTGATCCACATGATGAGTATCTTGCAATCCTTCTTGTGGATTTTTATCAAAGTAAATGGATACTTTATCCTTCAGTGTTGCGTCAAGTTCCTGGTTAAGTTTCTCAACAAATTCTGTTACCCAGCCATCGTACTTATTATCATTGTGTCTATAACTTACAAATATGTCATATTCGTAACGTGGCAGAATAGATAATGATCGATTGCTTGTTGCGCTCATTTTTTCAATTGATTTCATCCCGGCCGAAAATATTCGATACACCTGAACAGGTTCCCGCACATTTTTAAGATTTTCTACGCTTACAAATTCTGACTGGATATCACTTTTGTTTGACAAATCCCGTTGCACCGCTGCAGAAATATAAATACCTCCGGGAGGCGCCAATGCCTGAAGGCGGGCGGCAATGTTTACAGCATCACCGAAGATGTCTTTATTCTCAAACACAACTTCGCCAAGGTGTATGCCTATGCGTAATTCAAACACGTTTGCTGCGGTGCAGGCTTCCTGAATTTTTACAGCCGCATATACGGCATTACTGACTGCTGGAAAACTGGCCATCACGCCATCGCCCAGTTCTTTGATCCACTGTCCTCCGAATTGCTCTATTAAAGGTTTTTGAATTTCCCTGTTCTTACGTAAAAGTTCAAATGCTTTTTGCTCATCATTTCCCATCAGGGCTGTATACCCAACGATATCGGTAAACATAATGGCCGCAAGTTGTCTGGATTGAGTCATCGGGAGAGGTTGCGGTTTGAACGTGATTGATCTAAGTCAATATAGGGAGAAGATTTGGGCATATAGCTATAGGCAAACCGTGGTATTGTTGGGGACATGAAGGTAGTGGTTGATAAACGAAAGGTCTATTATAAGGATAAAATCGGGTAAAATCAAACGGTATTACCCTTTCCTTAAACCAATTCCACTTAATTACCCCAACACCTGATAATCTCGATCTGGAAAACTAAAATCCTTACAACTCGA